>JAZUKU010000071.1:0-2586 GCA_045643485.1 Treponema sp.
TGAATCTGAATTATAGTCGTGCTTAGCTTTAACGGAATGTTGAAGTTTTCAAGACACTGCGTCATGTTGCGCGCAAGTCCTGCAGAATAATTCATTATTTCACAGACAAGCTTAACTTCTGAACCTTCGAGCGTAAGACGGCGTGCCATAATCAAACCAATGTCACCGCTTCCAAGAATTACTACTTTTTTGCCAGGAAGGTAACCGTCAATGTTAACGAACCTCTGTGCACTTCCTGCTGTAAAGATTCCGGCTGGTCTGGTTCCTGGTATAACAAGAGCACCTCGTGTTCTTTCACGGCATCCCATTGCAAGGGCAACAGTGCGTGTCTTTAAACACATAAGTCCGTCTTCAGAATTAATTGCAATAACTTCGTGAAGAGGGTCTCCCTTGTGTATTTCAAGAACCATAGTATTAACTTTTGTTTCAACATTAAGCTCTTCTGCCTGCTTAACAAATCTTCCTGCGTATTCAGGACCGGTAAGTTCTTCGCCAAAGTAGTGAAGGCCAAATCCGTTGTGAATGCACTGAAGCAATATACCGCCAGTACGGCTGTCCCTTTCCAGAACAAGCACTTTTTCAAGACCATTCTGCTTAGCAGAAATTGCAGCTGCAAGACCGGCAGGTCCGCCGCCAACTACAACCAAATCGTAAATAGTTTCGCTCATTTTGCAGCCTCCTTTTCTGATGAAGCAACATCCGGCACAGAAGGACGTGTCTTTGAATCAAGAATGTAAGAAGTTCCGCCGCGTTTGGTAACATTAACCATTGGAATGCCAAGCTCACGGCTAAGAATTTCTGTTACACGCGGAGAACAGAAACCAGCCTGACAGCGACCCATTCCGGCACGTGTTCTTCGTTTGACACCGTCTAAATCAACAGCACCAACAGGACACTTAATTGCCGCAACAATTTCTCCTTCAGTAATCATTTCACAGCGGCAAATAATCTGACCATAGCGTTTATCATATTTGATGAGAGCAACCTTGTCTTTCTGCGATGCGTTTTTAAAAGAAGGAATACCCTTGCGTTCTTCAATGAAGTTCTTGTTTTCCTCAACCTTAAGACCGGCATTTTTTAAAAGAACAACAACGTCTTCAGCAATTGCAGGAGCAGAAGTAAGTCCCGGTGAGCAGATGCCCGAAACATTTATAAAGCCCTTAACTGTTTTATCTTCTTCTATAATAAAGTCGTTAACAGGCTTAAGTTCACCGTCTGCATTTTCTTCGTAAGCAATAGCCCTTATTCCCGCAAAAGAATTTATTATGTTACGGCGAGGAATTTCAGGGACAGAAAGATTTGCTGCCTTTAAAATTGCGTCCTGAGAAACAGTTGTTGTTCCAGTATAATTTTTCTGCGAAATGGCAGCGTCTTCTGCGCTAGGGCCAATCAGTATGTTACCGTCAACAGTCTGCGTTACAAGAACACCTTTTCCCAAAGCAGTAGGAGTCTGGAAAAGAACGTGGTTAACAAGATTTGCGCATTTGTTATCAAGAAGACAGTACTCACCGCGTCTCTGCACAATCTTGAATTTTCTTGCGCCAGCCATTTCACTTATCCTGTCTGCAAAAAGGCCTGCTGCGTTAACAACATATTTTGCCTTTATTTCACCTTTTGTGGTTTCGAGCGTAAAAGTTCCGTCGTCAGCTTTTTTTATTGAATGAACTTTTGTGCTTCTTAAAAAATCAGTTCCGTTGATTACTGCGCTTTCTGCAAATGCCCATGTTGTCTGGTAAGGAGAAATTATTGCGGCAGTCGGTGCGTACAAAGCTGCAACTGCTTCTTCGCTTATGTTTGGTTCCATCTGCCTCAGTTCTTCCTGCTCAACAATACGCAGCTGCTTTACGCCGTTTTTGTTTCCGCGCTCAAGAAGTGTCTGTATTTTCTTACGGCCATCTTCATCGAATGCAAGAACAAGTGAGCCAATGCGTTTGTAATCAAAGTTAAGCTTCTTGCTCAAGTCTTCAAATATTTCTGAACCGCGAACGTTGTACTTAGCCATGAGCGTTCCGTTTTCAGCATCGTAACCCGCGTGAACAATTCCGCTGTTTGCCTTGCTTGAACCGCAGCTTACATCATCTTCTTTTTCAATAAGACATATTGATGCGTTTGTCTTTGACAATTCCCTTGCAATACATGAGCCTGTAATTCCAGCGCCTATGATTGCTACATCGTAATTTTTTTCAGCCATTCGCTTTCCTTATTTCTCTGCAGATTTTTTTGCGCCCTTCTTAGCACAAGTAACTTTTCCCTCAGCACGAGCAGCACCTTTCTTAGCACAGCCAGCATTTTTCTTTGCACAAGGTTTTTCCCACCCCTTGCACAATTCAACAGCACGCTTCCATTTACCGTACATTGCCTCTCGTTTAGAAGCCTTCATCTCCGGAGTAAATATCCTGTCTATTTTCCATGAGTCAAGAATTTCTTCCTTAGATTTCCATACACCAGTTGCAAGACCCGCACAGAACGCAGCTCCAAGCGCAGTAGTTTCAACATTCTTAGGACGGAAAATTGGTTTGTTTAAAATGTCAGACTGGAATTGCATTAGCGTATTGCTTACACTTGCGCCACCGTCAACCTTCATCT
>JAZUKU010000072.1:0-10611 GCA_045643485.1 Treponema sp.
AGAGAATTTTGTTTTTGTGGTATCATCCATTTTTATGCTGACAGTAGCCATTGTATTACCTCTTATATATAACGTAATACCAATTATGTAAAACGTCAAGTTGTTATAGGGGTTTTAAAACAAAACAGCCGCTGGCAGGAGGATCTGGTACCGGCGGCTGGTTATGTATGAAAAATCAGGATTGTAAACTTTATTGCTTGTGCTTACACAAATACAACAATGTGGGCGGGTAGAGGTTACAGTTTTTGAGAAAAAAAGTTAATTTTTACAGAATCAGCCCTTATTTCTTCCAGTAAGAAGGGAAGAAGAAAATGAGGATTGTGTAGAATTCAAGCCTTCCTGCGAGCATTGCAAAACAGTAGCACCATTTGACTGCAGCAGGTAAGAAGCCGTAGTTGCAGCTTGGACCAAGTGCGTTAAAGCCCGGACCAATGTTGCCTACCATACTTAATGCGCCAGTAAACGAAGAAAATAAATCTACGCCAAAAAGTGTTGCAAAAAGTGTTGTGAATGCAAGAAGCGCAAAGTACAAGACAAAGAATGCAGAAACGTTGAACACAACATCCTGGCGACCTGGTTTGCCATCAAGCTGAATTGTAAAGATACCGTGCGGATGAAGCATGCGTAAAACTTCATTCTTTAGCGACTTGAACATAACAACCCAGCGTACGATTTTTACGCCGCCACTTGTGGAACCAGAACTGCCTCCTATGAAGAAAAGTGCAAAAATGATTGTCTGGCCAAATGGTGTCCATAGCGTAAAGTCTGAAGTAGAAAAGCCAGTTGTAGAAAGAATAGAAGCAATCTGGAAAGAAGAATAGCGCAGCGAAGTAAAGAAATTGCCGTATGTGCGTATTTCAGAAAGCGTAACTAAAACAACAGTCGTAATTACTATTGCAATTAATGCCTTGAATTCAGAATTGTGCTTTATTTCAGAAAGCTTACCTGTGAAAAGCAGGAAGTAAAGCGAAAAGTTTACAGCCGCAAGGAACATGAATACTGTACAGATAATGTCTATTGCAGCTGAATTATATGAGCCTATGCTTGCGTTGTGTGTAGAAAATCCTCCTGTGCCAAGAGTTGCAAATGCATGGCTTATTGAGTCGACCCAATCCATTCCGGCGATTTTTAAAAGAAGAGCCTGAATTAGCGTGAGGCCTAAATAAATGAACCAGAGAACCTTTGCTGTGTTTGCAATTTTTGGCGTAACTTTGCCTTTTTCGGGACCTGTTGTTTCTGCCTTGATTAACTGGAAGCCGCCTACGCCTAAAAGTGGAAGAAGGGCAACAGTTAACGCAACAATTCCCATGCCGCCAAGCCAGTGTGTCTGACAGCGCCACAAGTTTATGCTTCGCGGAAGAGATTCTATTTCAGAAAGAATTGTAGCACCTGTTGTAGAAAAACCGCTTACGCTTTCGAACACTGCATCAGTTACAGACGGAATTGCGCCGCTTGCGTAAAGAGGTATTGCTCCAAAAAGACTTGCTGAAATCCACGCCAATGCTACAGTAACAAAACCGCTTCTTGTAGAAAGTGTAGTTGTTTTTTTTCTTCCAAAGTAAAGCATGCTGAAAGCAAAAATCCAGCTGCATATCATTGGAATGATGAATGAAAGAATGACATGTGTTTCGCCGTAAGCAAGAGCCGTAATTACTGGAAGAATATATGTTGTGCCGACGATTGCGAGAATTACTGAAATTATTTTTATGACTGTAAATGCTATCATTTTGTTCCGCTGAATTTTTCCGTTACTTTTTTGTTGCCTGGAGTTGCAATAAGTACAATGTGGTCGCCAGTCTTTAACTGAGTGTCGCCTACAGGAATTTCGTACTGCTGGCTGCCCGGCCTCTTTATTAAAAGAATCAAGTATTCACCAGGAGAAGAAATTTCCTTGAGTGTTTTACCAACAGCTTTACTTGTTGACGGTAAGTCGCATTCAATTATTTCAAGGTCACCGCTTGAAACAGTGTGGATGCCTGTTACAGACTTTCCGCGCAGGTGGCTTAAGATGCTGTCGATTACTGCATCGCGTATTGGAACAGCTACGTCTACACCAAGCTTAAGTGCTATTTCGCCAAAGTCTGAATGTGATACGAGTGCAATTGTTTTTTCTACGCCGAGCGATTCAAGATAAGCAGATACAACCATGTTAAGCTCGTGATTATGTGTTGCACAGATTACGAGATTGTATTTGTCGAGACCTTCTTCTTTTATAAAGCCTTCATCCGTAATGTCAGCACAGAATACTCTTGCGTCAGGGAATTTTTCTACCATCTGTTTGCAAAGATTTTCATCGCTGTCGATAATTGCAAAATTCTGTGAAATCTTTTTGCGGGTTTTCCTGAAGAATTTTGTTATTGAATAAAGGTTTTCTGCCTTGTCTGTTTCTGACGATTTGTTTGCAAGAATTTCTTCTGCTACGATTGTGCCTATTCTTCCGGCGCCTACAAGAGCTATTTTCTTTAGGGCTTCGATTTTTGTTCCGCACAATTCTATTACTGACGGAATGTTTTCTTTTGTTGCGAGAATGCCTATGTTGTCACCGGCATGAAGGATTGTGTTTCCGCTTGGCAAAGTTGCTACGGTGTTGCTTTCTACGTAAACTACGATGAAGCTTTTGTCTGTTAAGAGCCTTACGTTCTTTACTGCAATTCCGTCGAGCTTGCTGTTTGGTTCAATTCTTACTTTTGACAGTTCGTAATCTGATTCGCCGAACGATAATACGTCTGTTACGGCTCCGTGTGCTACTGCGCTTACGATTGCTTCTGCAGCTTCTACGTCCGGGTGAACCATGAAGTCTATACCGTAGAGAGGCCTGTGGTTACCGGCAAATGTTTCTGCGTGGTGGGCTGCGGCTTTGTTTGTGTTTACGTAATATGCGTAGTTTCTTACGCGGGCAATTTTTAAAAGCTTAGGGTAAACGGAATCTACGAGCGAACATGTTATCATGTTGATTTCGTCGTTGTCTGTTACGCAGACTAAGGCATCTGCTTTTGCGATTCCTGCTTCTTCGAGGTTTTCCAGATTGTTTCCGTCTGCATTTATTACGGTGCAGTCCAGTCTGTTGCTTGCGTGACGTACTGTTTCTTCATTGTTGTCGATGAGGATTACGTCGTTCTTTTCGTTAATAAGTCTTTTGGCAAGCTGAACTCCCGTAAAGCCTGCACCTACGATTACGATTTTCATTTGATTTAATTATACCACGAGTAACGGTTGTTCTAGAAGAGATTTTTTGTAAATTAGTACACAGTTGAATAGTGTAATGCAGTTGATTAACGGCGGCGGTTATTGCGTCTGTTTGAATAAACAAACAGTCTGATGAATGAACCGATTGCTGTAAGGGCTGCGGCTACATAAGTGAGTGCAGCTGCAGTAAGAACTTTGCGTGCGCCTTTTAATTCTTTGGAATCGAGTGTATTTGATTCTTTAAGGATTGCAAGTGCTCTTCTGGATGCGTTGAATTCAACTGGAAGTGTTACAAGGTAAAGAAAAACTGCGGCTCCAAAAAGAATTAAGCCTAAGTCACTTACAAGCTGAAGTAAAGAAGAATACTGTTGAAGGGAGCCGATGTTTCTTGAGCTTAGGAAAAGGCTTATGATGACAAGCCATGGTCCTAACTGTGAACCAAAGTTTGCTACGGGAACAAGTGTGCTTCTTAATGTAAGAGGTCCGTATGCGTTTGCGTGCTGAATTGCGTGACCAGTTTCGTGAGCAGCAACTCCTATTGCGGCAATTGATGTGCTTGAGTATGTTGAATCGCTTAAGCTCAATATTTTTTTTGACGGATTGTAGTTGTCGGTAAGTGTTCCCGGGATGTGCTGTACTTTTACGTCGTAGATGTCGCTTTTCTTTAACAGAAGTTCTGCGGCTTGTGCGCCTGTCATTTGTTTTTTTGAAGGAACTTTGTCGAATCTGGCAAAGCGTCCCTTTACTAAAGCCTGTGCTATTGCGCTTAAGATGAGTGCCGGTAAAACAAAAATTATGTAAGTGTAATCAATTCCGTAAAAATACATACAGTCTCCTTTTTTGCAGACAGTGCCCGCTTTTATAAAAGCAATTATTTATTCAGCTTCTTCTTCAGAAAGTTTTGAACGCTTTTTTGAAGAAACATACATTCCTGTAAGAACAAGGGCTGTAATCAAAACAGCAAATACAGCTTCAAGAAGTGCGTTTGGCATAAGGGCAGCAAGTCCAGCAATATAGCCTACGTTACCCATTGCTTCCGTCATTTTTGTATTGTAGATAAGATAAAGTGCACCGATTACAAAAACAGTATTTGAAAGCGAACCAAGGAAAGCAGCAACTTCTCCACTTAATATTTTACCAACTTTAGGAATTAATGCAAAAAGTTTATCAACAAAATATACGATAACGGCAATAAGCATTCGTGGAAGAATTGAAATAAGCGGATTGATGAAAAGCGGATCAAGAACGCCTGTTGGACTCATTGCAGCCTGAATAAGACTGAATACACCGAAAATAAAACCTACACCAATACCAGGAACAAGTCCGCCGATAAGTGTTGCAAGAATAACCGGTACATGCATGATTGTAAGCGAAACAACAGGACTGAGCGAAATGAATCCCCAGCGTGTAATGCCAAGAACAATTGTTAATGCACCAAAAGCACCTGTAATTGCAATTTTGAAATTAACAGATTTGTTGTTCTTCATAAAAAACTCCTTTTAAAAAACTTTTTTGAATCTATTTTTTCTGCTTCTGGAATTCAGAAAGCAAAAGACCTGCAAGAGTGAGAGCCGCACCAAAAGCTCCCATAAGCGAAAGCTTTTCCCCTAAAGCAAAGAATGCAAAAATAATCGTAACAACAGGAATCATGTAAATGCCGACAGTAGCTTTAACCGTTCCAATAACAGCACACGCCTTGTTCCACGCAGCAAAAGCAAACGCACTTGCAAACACACCAAGGAACACTAAGCACAAATAATTTTTCCAGTCGTCCCATCGCACAGCATTAGCCGCCCTGTCAAAGCAGAACGCAGTCTGTGCCCCGCCAAAAATCGTACCGTAAGCAACAAGCGGCAGCATGAACATAACCGCCCAGAAAAAAGTATGTCGTGTTGCAGAAAGACTTCCATAGCCGCGGCGGTTGAGCAAAGAAACAAACATCGAATAAAAGCCCCAGCTTATTGCAGCAAGAAGCGCAAGAAGATCCCCCTTAGGACTGAACGAAACAGAAGCGTGACCGTTGAACGTAACAAGCGTAACTCCGGCAATTGCAATGATGAATCCTATGATGAACTGAAGCGTAATATGTTTTTCCTTAAGAAAAATCTGCGCAATGATTGCAGTAAACATAGGACATATCGAAACAATAATGCTTACGTTGCTTGCAGTAGTAAAGTTAATGGCAATGTTTTCCAGAAACTGATAAATGGTTACACCGCAAAGACCTGCGAGTGCAAAAAGAATTTCATCGCTTTTGTTAATGAGTTTAATTTTCTTGGGACACAGAATCCAAAGGCAAATGTACGCAAGAAGAAAACGTATGAATAGAATTTCCAGCGCACTGAATGTCTGCAGTAAATATTTTGTGCAGACAAATGTTATTCCCCAGATAAAAATGGTAAAGCATGCGAGGAATATTCCTTTTGTGATACTGTTGTTGTTTTTCATTTTCCTAAGTATATATAAAGACGGCGTGAATAATCAATCTGTAGATTCAAGAAGGTTTTTTATTGCAAAATATTCAGGCTTCTTTTCGTGCTTTGACGTATACAGTCCGCAGTAAGGGCTGTTTAAGTTGTAATTGTAATTGTCAGAACCTGCAAAGCGTAAGTCTTCAAGTCCCCAGATTGTTACTGCACTGAGTTTTGTTTTTCCGCCTTCATTTGCTTTTATAAATGCTCTGAACAAATCAGTATAATATTCAACATGACGTGACTGCATTTCTGGAGCTTCATCAAAATTCCTTACAGCCATTTCCGTAATCTGAACTTCGAGCCCCATGCTGCTGTACAAATCAATTGCTTCGGAAATAAGCTTTATGTCGTTGTCATTCATGCAGCCTTCCTGTACGCCGTAACCGCCAATGTAACCCTGCATGCCTATTCCGTCGCACAGATGTTCTTCTTCATTCAGATAATTTATAAGCTTAACAATATTTGCCTGCTTGTCCTTGTAGAAAGTGTTGTAGTCGTTGTAGAAAAGCTTAATGTCAGGATTAACGTTGTTTACAGTTCTTCGTGCAACCTTGAATGCATATTTAACGTAGTCTTCGCCAAATGCGTTGTAAAAATAATTTGGATCAGTACCGCGTTTTGTGCGTATCATCATGCTGCTTGATTCATCGGAATCTTCGTAAGAGTCAGCTATTGCTTCGTTAACAACATCCCAGCAGTAAACTACACCAGGAAATTTTGTTTCGAAATGAGTGATTACGTCTTCAATGTACTGCTCAAATCTTCTGCGCATTATTTTATTGTCAACAAAAGGACGCCTTGTACTGAACATTGCCTTAAAGAACCAGTCCGGCATGTATGCGTCCCACACTAAACAGTGACCGCGTAATTTGATTCCGTTTTTCTGAGCCCATCTTGCAATTTTGTCTGCCTGACGAAAATTAAGAGCAGCATAAGTTCCTTCACCGTTCTGCGATTTTGTCATGTCTAAAAGTGAATAGGCTTTAAATTCGTTGCTTGCGGTAATGCTTCCAAAATCATTCAGAATTAAATCTGTGTAGCCTTTGTCCATCTGTAAAAAGAACGAAGTGTTTGTTCCCAAAGTAAAGCCGTATTTTTCGCAAAGGGAATTAAGGGATTCTTCTTCAGACACCTGCTTTTTTTTGCAGCCGGTTGTAAGACATATCAGTGAAGTAAATAGGATAATTGCAATCAGTAACTTTCTTTTCATAATTCTAGTGTAATAGAATTTAAGCATCTTGATAAGTAAAAAAAATAAAGTTGCAGTTTACATGATAATTAAGCTTGTTTTTGCTGATTAAAAAGGAAATTCTCCTGAATCTTAAAAAATTTTAACCAAAAACAGCTCAAAATGGCGTATTATATATAGAAAGAATGAATAAAACTCATGTAAAAACAAAAATAAATGATTCTCTATTGCAAAATGACAAAAAGTGTGATAATGTCATTTATATGAAACACATGACAAAAAGAATTCTGCCTGAAAATTTATCTCTCTTACTTAAAAGCCGTGCTCAGGAAGACGGAGACAGATACATTCAGGCTGCAAAAGATAAAGACGGAAATTTCGTTTACTACACATACAGGGATTTTTACAAAAGTGTAACTGCGTTTGCAAAAACATTAAAATCTTTCGGCATTACAAAAGGCACAAACGTTGCACTTATTTCTGACAACCGCCGCGAATGGTTCATTGCTGACAATGCGCTTTTGTGCTTAGGTGCAGTTGATGTTCCGCGCGGATGCGATTCTCTTGGAAAAGAAATACGATTTATTATTTCATACGCTGAATGTAAGTACGGATTTTTTGAAAACTTCCGCCAGCTTGAAAAAGTAATTGAAAAGGCTGAAGAAGTTCCGCTGCTCAAGACGGCAATTCTTTTTGAAAGAAGTGAATCTGCAGACGCCGATGAAGCTAACGTTAAGAGAGCTGCTGACTGTGGCGTAAAGATTTATTTCTTTGACGAACTTCTTGCTGAAGCCGAAAATATTTTTTCTTTGGACGAAAAGAATATTCGTGCTGAAATTGAAAGCGAAATGCTTGGTGTTAAAGCTGATGACGTTGCTACAATAATTTTTACTTCGGGAACTACTGGTGTTCCAAAAGGCGTAATGCTTACACACAGGAATTATCTGGAACAGCTTTCTGTAATTCAGAATTTCATTCCGTGCAAGAAAGGCGATACCTGGATGACTGTTCTTCCTGTATGGCACAGCTTTGAACGATTCATTCAGTATATTGCTGTTGCTGCTTCGTGCTGTATTGCTTACTCAAAACCTGCTGCTCCAATAATGATGCATGATTTTTCTGTAATCAAGCCGCAGTGGATTTGCGGAGTACCGCGTCTCTGGGAAGCTCTTGTAAACGGAATCAACAGGGCTATGAACAAGAAGGGCGGCATTTCGTTAAAGCTTTACAATTTCTTTATCAGTGTTGGAAAAAAATATTCAGTTCAGAAAGACAAGGTTTGCGGAGACGTATGCCGTTTTGAATATCGTTCGCGTACTGCAGATTTTATTGCTGGTATAATACCGTTTCTGCTTTTGTGGCCTGTTCATAAACTTGGAGACATTCTTGTTTACAGAAAGATACGCGAAAAGTTTGGCGGAAGAATTACGATGGCAGTTAGCGGCGGCGGTGCACTTCAGAAGGAAACTGATTTATTCTACCGCGCAATTGATTTGACTTTGCTCGAGGGATACGGTCTTTCGGAAACTGCACCTGTTGTTTCCGTACGCGATTTCAGACATCCGCGTTCAGGTTGCGTTGGTGCAATTATGCCTAGTGTAGAAATAAAAATTGTAAAAGAAGAAAACGGTGTCATTGCCGGAAGTGAACCGCTTGGCTTTGGTCAGAAAGGACTTATTCTTGCACGCGGCGGTCAGATTATGAAGGGTTACTACAACCGTCCTGACTTAACGCAGAAAATAATAGACGCTGACGGTTGGCTCAA
Source organism: Treponema sp. (assembly GCA_045643485.1). Taxonomy (GTDB): domain Bacteria; phylum Spirochaetota; class Spirochaetia; order Treponematales; family Treponemataceae; genus Treponema_D. The sequence continues at coordinate 8,615 of JAZUKU010000072.1, forward strand.
TACGGGTGACATTGGCCTTTTGACTTACGATAACGAAATAAAGATTACCGGTCGTGCAAAAGATACAATTGTTCTGCTTGACGGAGAAAATATTGAGCCTGCAGTAATTGAAGCTGAACTTCTTGTAGAAAAATATATTGAAAGCGCAATGGTCGTAGGTCAGGACAGAAAATATCTTGGCTGCCTTATTGTTCCTGCTAAGGATAATGTGCTTGAGTATGCAGCCGAACAGAATATTGATTTTGCTGATTACGAAAGTCTTTTGAAGGACAAGAGGATTGTTTCGCTTTTCCAGAAAATCATAAATGAGCGTGTGTCAATTAAAAACGGCTTCCGTAACTGCGAGACAATTTACAAATTTGTTCTGCTTGCCGAAAGTTTTAAGCCTGGAGAAGAACTTTCTGCCAAGCAGGAAATGATGCGCTATAAGATTGCGGAAAAATATTCTGAGCAGATTAAGCAGATGTATTGATTACCAGCAGCTGCGCCAGTTTGGCTTAATGTAACGCACTAGGGCTTCCATGTAAAAATAGTCGCCCCATGAAGTACATTCTTCGCTTCCGTCATCAAGAATCGTAAACAGTAAACCGTTTGAAGTTTTTGGTGACTGAACGGCAAAATCGTAAACAAGATTCTTGAGCAGAACAAGCGCCTTGTGCGTAAGAAAATTTATTTCGTTTGCAAATTCAATTCCGTCAGACGCGCGTAAATGCAGAACAATTTCCTGTAAGCCGCAGCATACAACAGCTGCACTGGCTGCATCTGTGAACTCACCGCTTTCTGCTAAAGTAAAATATCTTTCAGTAAGATAACGGAACAGAACAAGATGTTCGTCAACAGGAAAATATTTTGCTGCTATTGCAAGACCGTAAATTCTCCACGCAATTTCACTTTGGGAAGCGTCACCGTACTGCTCAGGGTTTTCAGTAACTTCAGAAATTACTTTTGTTGCTTCAGTACATATTTTCTGCGCAAGTTCAGTAAACCTGTCGTCGATTGTGATTTTTGCAGCCCACATCAGAAGCGGAATGTTAAACAGAATGCGTCCGTCCTTAAGTGCATTCTTGGAAAGCAGGTCTTCTTCAGAAAACAAAAGTTCAGTTGCAGCAAGAAGTGCGGCTTCTTCTGCATCTTCGTCAGTTGTATTCCGGTAAGCAGACACGCATGAAGGATTATAAATCAAACCGTAGAAATAATTCTTTTCAGCAGACTTTGATTCAATGTGGTGAAGCATTTTTATGATCTGATGTTCAGCAACAGTCTTGTAAATTGAATCATGCGTCATCTGGTAAGCAAGCCACAGTTCTCCCTTGAAAAAACCGCCGGTCCATTTGTATTCGTTTGTGCCGTAGTAAAACAAATCTTTTGAAACGGAGCTTTGTTCTTTGCCTGTAAATGCAGATGCATTGTTCCACACCTGCTGTACACAGTCTGAAAGAGCTTCAATTGCTTCTGGTTCTGAAATTTCTTCTGTCTGATTCATGTATTCCTCGTGATGTTTTTTCTATAAAACAGTTTCTCCGGCTATAAGGTTAACGCCTGTCTGCAAAAAATCTTCTACTATTATATCACCAGTTTTGATTGGAGCCCTAACGGAAATTCTTTTTACAGCCTGCATGCAGTCGAGCAGCTTTTCTTTTGGAACTTCTCCGTCTGTCTTTGCTGAAACGAGCGGTCTTGTTCCTCCGGTAACTGCAACTGTACAGGTAAGCGTTCTCATTGGATTCGTCAATTCCTTTCTTGCGTAAGCGTCACCAAGTTTGCATGTGTTTCCCGTAACAGTAAATGATTCAAGCGGTATTTCGCTTTTATTTTCTTCCGTATAATTTTGTGGCAGCTTTACTTCGAGCTGGCATCCCATTGGGCAGATTATACATGTAAAGTTTCTTGTGTTTTCCATATCGTTTCCTTTAATCAATTGCGTCTTCTGGCATTTCAATCGAAACTGTAATTGCTTCCGGCTTATCGTAATATTTCTGAATCAGCTCAGCCTTAAC
>JAZUKU010000073.1:0-23705 GCA_045643485.1 Treponema sp.
GAACAACAAGAGAAAAACAAAAAAGACAACCAATAAAAAAAGGCTTAATGGTTCTCCATCAAGCCTTCAGCATTATAATATCATTCAAACAACCTGTTAGCTGCACCAGCTGCAGGCTTAACAGCTTCAACCATTTCAGGAATAGCCGCACGTGTATAATAATCTGTCATTTCCATTGAATTATGTCCTGCTATCTTCCTTACAGTTTCACCTTCTACATCACGCCTCATACGTGTTATGTAAGTAAATCTTAATGAGTGAGGCGTAAGCTTACGGCCTTCCGTATCAATACCAGCTTCAATTAAAGCTCGTCCAAACCACTTTTCAGCTAATTTTTTTCCAATCGGCTGACCATAACGAAGGAATACAAAATCATCAGGCTGAGCATTTGTTTCTATAATATAGTTGCGCAGAATAGGTGCTATAGAATCCGGAATAGGAACAACACGAATCTTCTGATCTTCTGCAGAACCTTTCTTGTTAAAATTTGTTCTTTCGTGTTCTTCATATCGATAAAATCCATCAACAACAAACATACCATAATCAAACAAGAATTGTTTTGCCTTAATTCCAATTGCTTCACCAAGACGTAAACCAAAACTTATGGCACACAAAAACATTAAATAAATTGCTGTATATCCTTCATCATATTGCGGCCGCTTTTGATACATCTTTTGACATAGGCTTTGCCACATAGCTTCGTTAAATAACCTGTTCAATTCTTCTGTCGTGAATACGTCTTTTTTAATTGATTTTCTGGCAAATTTTGGAAAGCTTGGTTTAACAACATTATTAACTCCAAAAAATGGAGCTTCATCATAAACATTATTTACAACTGTTATAAAGTTATTTTTCCAGCTTCCTTTATGAGTATCATTCATAAGGAAATTAACTACCATAGGAACTGTTAATTCATTAATTTCAAGACAACCAAACTGTTCAACAAAAACATCTAGCAAATAACGCTTCTCTTTCAAGGTTTTTAATGTAAGCTCTTTGCCAAGTTTTTCTAATCTGTGAACATGGTCGCTTCCTGGAATAAACATATACTTTGCAATTGTGGAAATAGTTACTTTTGTTTCAGCAAAAATTGGTGGAAGAGAAGAAACATAAGCATAAGCTTCTGTCTGAGTTTTACATCCTCTACAGGCTTTCTGTACAGATTTACCTGTAATTGGGTCTTTAAAATAATAATACCAGCGATGAACTGTCTTATTTTTTAACTGTTTCTGCTTCTTGAAAACGTGGTAATCCATTTGGACCTCCTGATGTTTTTAATCAACACTTGACCTTGCATTGACCTTTTTAAACATCTGCCATCCAGATAAATTTGTAAATGCTTGTAATTATATATAGAATAAAGCTTTACATAATACCACAAATGTAAAACCTTAAGATTCGTAATCGGGTAACCCGGATTCGAACCGGGGACCTCTACGTCCCGAACGTAGCGCGCTACCAGCTGCGCTATTACCCGTGTTTTGTAAGAAATGTGTCAAAAAAAAGCTTCCCTCAGATAAAGAAGGAAGCTTTATGCGCGAGCAGCGGGGCTCGAACCCGCGATCTCCGGCGTGACAGGCCAGCGCGATAACCAGCTTCGCTATGCCCGCGTGATGTTGCTAATATATCAAAACAAAATTAGAGTGTCAATAGATATTAATTAAAAAATGTCAAAAAGTTAAGAAAATCAATTCATACAGGCAGAATGCGTTGACTTGATGTTTTTTGACGTGGTATAATCTTACCACTAAATTATTTACTTATTAAAAAGGACGATTTTCTATGAAAAAACAGTTCGTATATGTTGGTTCAGTAATTATTCTGATTATTTCAGTTTTAACATTCGTTGTGTTTGGTGTAGGTACAGAAGTATTTACAGCTTTATTTGCAAACAATGAAAAGCTCCCTGCATTTGGTTCATATGATGGAAAAAAGATTGAATATGCAGCTGGTTCAGAATTTGCACAGAATGCTGCTAACCTTGCACAGAATTACAGAAATCAGGGTTATGAAATCAATTCTCAGTCTGAATATTATATTTTCAGCCAGGCATTCAACCAGACTCTTTTACATATGGCTTGTACAGCTGCAGTAGACAAATCTGGTTTTGAAGTACCGGATACAGCAATCAACCGCCGTATGCTTCCTTATTTCTATGATGAAACAGGCAAGTATTCTCCACGTCTCTACAACCAGATTGATACAGCTACAAAAAACAGCATGCGCGATGCAATCAAGGATGAACTCTTCTATGCACGCTACACAGATGACCTTCTTGGTTCAATCAACAAAGTAAAGGACACAAGCCTTTACGGTCTTAAGACAGCTTCAAAAGAAGCAGGCTTCCTTGCTGACATGGGAAAGACAAAGCGTTCATTCAACATGGTTTCATTCAGCACATCTGACTTCCCTAAAGAAGAAGCAAAAAAGTTTGCTGAATCACACAAGGAACTTTTTGTTAAGTATGACATTTCTGCAATTACAGTAGATGAAGAAAAAGAAGCAAACACACTTCTTAAAGACATTCAGGCTGGAAAAATTACATTCGAAGATGCATTAAAGGAAAAGTCACAGAAGTACTATTCTGATGATGAAGGCAAACTCGCAAGCCCATATTACTATCAGATTAAGGACATGCTTCAGAATGAAGAAGACATTGCTGTTGTTACAGCAATTGCAAACGGTGAAATGAGTGCTGTTATCGAAACAGGACGCGGCTGGACAATCTTCCGTACAGACGGAGCTTCTGCTGATGCAAATCTTGAAGATGATGCAATTCTTGATACAGTTGTTACATACATGAAGGCAAACGAAACTGGTTATATCGAAAACTACTATGCTGACATTGCAAAGAACTTTAAGTCAGATGCAGCAATCAACGGTTTTGAAGCTTCTTGCGAAAAATACAATGTAGAATTAAAACAGGTTCCTGCATTCCCGTTAAACTACGGTGGAGCAGACATGTTTGACAAGCTTCCTACAAATTCTGTAAGTGAATTAAGCAATGCTGCCGGTAACGAAAACTTCTTCAAGACAGCATTTGCACTTAAGGAAAATGAAATCAGTGATCCAATCGTTCTTGGTGTTAACGTAGTTGTTCTTCAGCTTACAGGCGTTCAGAATGACCAGCCGGCCGAAGCTGATGCAATCAAGACAAACATTGAGACAATGGAACAGAACAGCGTTCTTGCTACTTTAGTTGAAAGCGACAAAGTAGAAAACAACTTTACAGAAGTATTCTTCAGAAACTTAATGAACTAAGTTTTTGAATACTCAAAGCTTATTAAGTTGACAGAAAATAATCCTAATGAAAAGCCCCGTCTGGTTAATGCTGGTCAGGGCTTTTCTATTTTAAACACAGTAAATTACAAAGGCCGCTTCCTTTATTCAAAATATTCTCCTGATAAAGCAGTTGTTGCTGCCGTAAGCAGACTACAGGTTCTTCCGCAGACACTTGTCGTAATATGCTCACCGTGTCTCTGGTACGGACTTAACGAACTGTGTGCCCTTCTTCCGGAAAACTGCAGCATAATTGCGCTCGAAGCAGACGATGCACTTCTTGAGCTTGCAGAAGATTCACTTCTGGACCAGACGCAGAAACAGCGCGTAAAGCTTTTTTCTTTGAACGAACCGCAGAAGATTAACGAATTCCTTTTGCAGAACACAAGCAGCGGCAATTTCAAAAGAGCAATCCGCATTGACTTTAGCGCAGGCGTTTCTTTTTCAGCTGAACTTTATGACGGAGCATTTACTGCAATTCAGGAAACAATAAATACATTCTGGAAAAACAGAATAACTCTTGTTAAGATGGGCCGTCTTTACGCAAGGAATATCTTCCGCAACGCATACAGCCTTACAAAAAGTTTTCTGCTTGATGAAAAAGCAGGCACAGTCCGCAAACCGGTTATTGTTTTTGGTGCAGGCGAAAGTACAAAACATACGCTCGACATTCTTGCACTTAAGGCAAAAGATGAACCTGATTTCCTTAAGAAATATTTTCTTCTTGCAACAGATGCTTCACTCCCCGTCTTTAACTCTTACGGAATTACACCAGATGCAGTTGCCGGTCTTGAAGCACAGGCTGCTATAGAAAAGGCATATATTGGTTCTGCAGGAAAAAAGATTACCCTGTTTACAGACATTTCTTCGCGTCCGCAGATTAAGGACATTCTTGGAGGGGAAACTGTTTTCTTTGCGACAAAATATGCTGAATGCAGTTTTCTTAACGGACTTAGGGACTGCGGTTTAATACAAAGCTTTATTCCTGCGATGGGTTCTGTAGGGCTTGCTGCAGTTTACATTGCACTTACGCTGCGGTACGACGAAACGGTTCCAGTTTTCATTACGGGACTGGACTTTAGTTTTTCAACAGGTGCTACTCATGCAAAGGGCGCTCCGGCTCATCTGTCACGCCTTTTTTCTACGCAAAGATTCAATGCTGTTGAAAATTACGATGCTGCTTTTAAAAACGGAACTTTCTGCTTTAAGGGAAAAGACTCCCGTCTTACAAGAAGCGATTCCATCTTAAGCAGTTACGCATTCAGCTTTAAGGCAATCTTTGAAAAAACGCCGGCACTTTTTGATGCAGGATGTTCCGGACTGGAATTAGGTATTCCTTTTGCAGATGATTCACTTGTTCTGCAAAGCGCTTCTTCTGCAGCAGATTTGTCTTCTTACGAAAGCGGTTCAATTCCTGAGCAGAGAAAATCATGTGTTGAAGAATTTTACCGCAATGAATTCCTGGCGCTTACCAAAATAAAGGATTTGCTTAAGAACGGAGACAATTCTGAATACAGGGACATGAGTGTTCCTCTTAACGAACAGCTTGCCGGTTTACTCAAGACACGCGAATACCTTTACCTGCACTTTCCTGACGGTTATAGATTCAGTACAGACATTTCTTTCCTAAAGAGAATACGTGCAGAAATAAATTTCTTTATAAAGGACATTTCGTATGCCGTTAAGGATGCGGATTTTTTAAGATAAGATTTTAACAGAAAACGATTCTGCTTCTATTCTTCTTTTTCCTTAAGGACTGCAAGGAATGCGCTCTGAGGAAGTTCAACGTCACCTACCATCTTCATGCGCTTCTTACCTTCCTTCTGTTTTTCAAGAAGCTTTCTCTTACGGGTGATGTCACCACCGTAACACTTTGCAAGAACGTCTTTGCGTACAGGGTTAACTGTTTCGCGTGCAATAATCTGTGCACCAATTGCGCCCTGGATTGCTACCTTGAACTGCTGGCGTGCAATTTCACCCTTGAGGCGTTCACATACCTGCTTGGCTCTGGTAACTGCATTCTGTCTGAAACATAGCTGTGCCAGTGCATCAACAGGCTTACTGTTAATAAGAATGTCTATCTTAACAAGATCAGTCGGACGATAATCAATTACTTCATAATCGAAGCTTGCATAACCGCGGCTGTAGCTTTTGAGCTTGTCGTAAAAGTCAAACAGTACTTCGCTTAAAGGCATTTCGTATGTAAGTTCAACACGCTTTTCGTCAAGATACTGCATGTTTGTCTGACTGCCGCGCTTCATTCTGCACAAATCCATTATTGAGCCAAGGTATTCGCTTGGAGTAATGATTGTTGCCTTGATGTACGGTTCTTCTGAATGTTCAATCTTCTGGCCGTCAGGAAATTCTGTCGGGTTATCAATGAATATTTCTTCCTTACCGGCAGCCTTTATCTTGTAGCGTACGCTTGGTGCCGTAAATATTACAGCCTGGTCAAAGTCGCGCTCAAGACGTTCCTGTATTATTTCAAGATGCAGAAGTCCTAAAAAGCCGCAGCGGAAACCGTTTCCAAGTGCAAGAGAATTGTCTTTTTCGTAAATCAATGAAGCATCGTTAAGCTTGAGCTTTTCCATACTGTCACGAAGTTCTTCGTAATCATTTGAATCGATTGGATAAATTGATGAGAATACAACAGGCTTAACTTCCTTAAATCCGGCAAGTGGTGCTGGTGCAGGATTAGCTGCAGTTGTAATTGTATCACCAACGCGAACATCGCTTACAGTCTTGATTCCTGCAATAATGTAGCCTACGTCACCTGCTTCAAGAACACCAGTATCTTCGTACTTGATTTTAAAAATACCTGTCTGTTCAACTTTATAGTCTGTATTTGAACTCATAAGGCGTACTGTGTCACCAGTCTTTATTCTTCCCTGCATTACCCTTATGTGAACAATTACGCCTCTGTATTCATCGTAATGGCAGTCGAAAATAAGTGCCTGTGCAGGAGCATTTACGTCTCCCTGTGGCGGCGGGAATTTTGTTACGATTGCTTCCATAAGTTCATCAATGCCTTCACCTGTTTTTGCACTTACGGGAATTGCATCTGATGAATCAAGGCCTAAGTCGTGGTCAATCTGCTTTTTTACGCCTTCAACGTCTGCGCTTGCAAGATCAATTTTATTTATTACAGGAACAATCGTTAAGTCCTGATCAAATGCCATGTACATATTGCTTACAGTCTGACTTTCTACGCCCTGTGTTGCGTCTATCAAAAGAAGAGCACCTTCACATGAAGCAATTGCGCGGCTGACTTCGTAACTGAAGTCTACGTGTCCTGGAGTATCTACAAAGTTCAGTTCGTAATCGTGTCCGTCTTTTGCGTGATACGGAATTGTTACGGCCTGGCTTTTTATAGTAATGCCTCTTTCGCGTTCAATATCCATGTTGTCCAGAATCTGATTCATCATCTGGCGGTCGTCAATAATTTTTGCCTTCTGGATTAAACGGTCTGCGAGTGTTGACTTACCGTGGTCAATGTGGGCTGTTATACAGAAATTTCTTTTGTATTTTAAATCTACCATCTGGTACTCCTGAAAATTTTAAAAGTAAAACGGATTGTCCATAGATGCCTGTAAAGCAAGATTAACATCAAGATATCCTGACTTACGTTTTTTTGTATACAGCTGAATATAAGCTGCTGTATGGTCATCATTGAACTGAATCTTCTGCACATCAACAGGATCATGTTCACTGAATCCTGCATCATCTGCGGCAGAACCTTTTATAACTTTAACAACAGTATACTTTCTTTTGCTTGTTGTTGAAACAGGTACAAGCTCCATTCCAAGAATAGGTATCATTGAAAGGGCTACAACATCGTGTCTGTATATTTCGTAACCAGGAGCAACAGGACGCTGTTCAAGGTAAACAAGCTTCTGTAATTCATTGCCTTCTTCATCAGCTGCAGTAATAAAGTGTATGCTGTCAGCCTCAACCAGCATGAATTCTTTATGAATCTCTTCTATGCATGTAATTGGTTTTGAATCGAAAGCGGTAACAGTATAATCATTTTTTATTCCCGCACGTGATGCGCTTCCACCAGGCATTACATAATGAACAGTAATTCCTTCGTTAACTGCACCTGCTCCCGGAAGTCTTTTTGTCTTTCCGTATGCGTTTATCCACGGCTGCTTGCGTTCACCGCCGTTATAAAGGAAAGGAAGTTCATACTTTAAATATTCAACAGGAATTGCAAAATTGAGTCCCTGATAATTCTGTACTCCTGCAAAAACAATTGCCTGTACGCTGCCGTTTTCATCAATAAGCGGTCCGCCGGAATTTCCGCTGTTAACAGGAGTATCTACCTGGAAAACATCGCCTACTGTAAAAAGCTTTCTGTCCTTTGCAGAAATAATTCCGCTCGTAAGCGTACGCTCAAGTCCAAGTGGTGAACCTATGGCATAAACTTTTGTTCCTACATCAAGCTGATCAGAAGAACCAAGCTTAAATACATAAGGTGCTTCAACTTCTGCCTTAAGAAGTGCAAGGTCAAGCGTCTTGTCCCATCCAATAACTTTTGCAGGAATGCGGGTATCTGTATCTTCAGCAAGCTTTATGTAAAGACGTGAATATCCCTCGTAAGAAGGATCAACGCAGTCACTGATTACATGATGGTTAGTAACAATGTATCCGTCTTTTGAAATAAAGAAACCGCTTCCAAGAACACCGTCCGTAATGCCCAAGCCCTTTTCTATCTTGATGCCTTTGTCTACAAGAACAGTAACAGTACCCTTAATGAATTCAAAAACCTTAACCTTTTCATTCTGCTCTGACTGCTGTTCCGTTAAAGCATTAAGGCCAGGAACATCTTTCTTAAACAGTTCCTCAAGTTTTTCCTGAGTAAAATTAAATTCATTCAGCTTAGAGTAGCCGCAGTTTTTTAAGGAAGTATATATTCTGTATGAATCAAGATATTTTTTTTCTTCAAAGAATTTACTGCATTCTTCTGCATTTTTCTGAAGACATTCGCTTAAAAGATTTTCAATTCTTGAAAACAATTCCTCATTCTGTTCTTCAAGGAAAGAGTCAACAGATTCCTTTAAAAGCATTGAACGCCATAAAGCCTTTACAGCGTTATCTTTAAGAAGTTCATCTATTCTGTTGAGTTCAGCATTTATTGAGTCTTCTGCAGTATAATCAGGCTGGACAAAAACTTCCGGTTCCTTAACAGAAGCGCAAGATACAAGCAAAACAGATGCAGTTAAAATCAAAAATATTTTTTTCATAATAATTCCAAATATTAAACAAATGCAGTTTTTAATTGTTACATTTATTCCTTATCGTTCAGCGTATCAACAAGTATGCCAAAATAATTTTCGTTAACCCTTACGCAAAGCATGCTGGCCTTATCTGTTTCAACAGTTGTCAAAGCGCCGATTGTATTTTTTTCAATAAGCCTTCTGCGTGCAAGCTGTGCAAAATCACTGTCTCCTTTTCTGCCAATCCAGTAAAAGTCAACAGAATCATCTTTTGTAACTTCAAGTTCTTCGTCCTTGGAAATTACTTTTGCCGGTATGCCGTCAATTGTTGTAACAGTAACCAGATTGCGCTGAGTTGCTGCATAGAAAAGCGAGTCTTCTACAAGAGGCTCAAGGTTACCGTCAGCATCAGTTGCGCGTGGATAGCGAACATAGCGGATGTCCCACAACGAATCTGAATCTAAATCCCATGAAGTAATCTTTCCGTTGAACGGCAGGTATTCTTCCGTAAATTCAGGAAGCGTGTCTGCATTGCTGTCTATCTGAATCAAGTGTAAGTAAAAGCCTGAACCAACAGGGCCAGGATCTAAGCCAAAAAGATTTGTCATTATTGCATGTTCATCTTCCATAGTGTGAACCTGCATTGCATTTTCCTTATCGTAACCGTAGATTTCCGTTGTTTCAAAAATACCGTCACCGTCTACGTCTACAGTACGAACAGTAGGCACTCCGTTTTCAAACTGAGCCTGTGCATAAAGCTTGTCCTGTTCGTAATAACGTGCAAGCTGAACTTCACCGTCAAGAATTGTAAATTTGATTGAAGAATTTTTTCTTTCGTGCGAAGGTATTTCGTAACGGAAGGCTGCCTTAGCAAATTCATCTGTATTAAGAACAGCTGCATTTTCTGCAAGATGAGGCGTATAGAATTTAAGGTTAAGGCATTCGGCAACAGTTTCGTCTGTATCAATTGAAACTGGTGACCATGAAAGAGTTTCGTCTACAAGCTGGAAACTTAATGTGCGCTCACCTGAATCATTCTTATACATAGCCTGGCTTAAGTAAGGGAAAGAAGTCCATGAAAGAGAAAGCTTCTGTTCGTTTATGATTATGTTTACAGGAACGCCAAAATCGCAGACAATGCGCCATTCTGCAATTCCGTCCTGATTCTTATCGTAAGAAATTGTTTCCGGGCGGCCACGGTAATATTTTACGAACATGTTGTTTATTCCGTCACCGTCTGTGTCGTAGAAAAGAATTCCGCCGTAAGAATTAAGGTATATCTTTAAAAGATTCTTTACGTTTTCGTCAGTACATGCCTTTACAAACTGCATGAGCTTAACGTAATCAATTGAACCGTCAGAAAAAGAAGTAAAGTAATCAAATGCAGTGTCCTGGTCCATAAGGCCTGCGTTAAGTGCTGCTACTGCATAAAGCGGATGCTCAAGGTTACGGGCAGCAAATGACTTAAGCATACGAACCTGCTGTTCACCGCGTGCAAAAAGTGCGCTGTATATTTCAAGATCAAGTCTGTCTGCACTTTTACTTTCTGCAAACAGGCTCTGCTTTGCAATAAGGTTTTCTGCAATTTTTCTTACTGCAGGAGTTTCGTCATCCTGACTTTCGTTTTTGTAAAACAGAAGCGGGAATCTTGTGTCATCAGGATACATTTTTCTTGCAGTGTCTACCTTAAGGCGGGCTTTTTCTACACTGGCTTCATCCTTAAGTCTGTAATATGATTTTGTCCTTATGTATTCTGCATCTGCTGAAAATAAAACTGGCTGTTCATCAAGAATTTCAATTGCTTTCTGAGGATTAAGCGTATCGCTTAAAATATCTGCGTAAAGAATTCTGGCACCGTCCTTGTTGTAGTCAACCCAGTCACCGCAGTCGAGGGCTTTTTCAACTGTTTCAAGAACTTTTGCCTTTGGTTCGCCAAGTTCGTTAAGAGCAATTGCATTTATGTACCACAAGTCAGAAATTGTTTCGTCATATGCTAGTCCAAACTGTGCCTGAGTAGAAGCAGGTGACCATTCTTTTTTTGCAGCATATTCCTTTGCAAGAGTAAGCGACCTTAATGCAGTACGGCGGTTAGCCTTTGCAGCTGCCTGTTCAAGAATGTCTTTCTGTTCCTGAGCAGAAACGTTTGCACAAAAAGTAATTGCTAAAAATAAACAAATTGATAAAGCGAAACTTTTTTTCATAAAGATTTCCTTACGCTCCAGTTACCATATCCAAGAAGGCTTCCCCACACGCATACATTTTCCTGCTTTCCGCCAAGCTGCTGGATTACCGGAATAACGTCCCTGTCAAAATAGCCTTCTGTTTGCAAACTGCTTTCCATATGCCAGTCTTCAAATATTTTCTGAACAGGCTTCTGGCTTTTCTGAGCAGTTTCAATTGTGTCTCCGCACTGCCTGCTTTTAAATGCAAACGGAAATTCCAGTTGCGGAAGAACTATTGTTCCTTCCTTTCCAAGCACTTCACTTTTTGCGTAAAGCTGTATTCCGTTTTCCTGCGAAGGCTTTGACACTTCCACAGTCCACGGACCGGCTGCAGTTACTCCAATTTCTTTTATTATAACAAAAAAACCGCTTTCTGTCGCTAGTTTTGATTTTGGCTTGATTACAATCCTTGCGTCTTTTACAAAAGATTCAAGGCCTTTTGCTTCTGCAATTATGCGGATGCTTTGCTGATTACTGCCGTTCTGCTTACTGCTGGCAAAAGTTCCTGATTCCTTCGCCATAATGCTTTCGGTAAACGAATACGGTACCCGTTCCTTAGCACCGGCATTTTCTACTGCAAGAGAAATAATCCTCCGCTGAATTGCTTTTGGTAAACTGCGGAATTTTTCTTCATCAAACGAAACTTCTTCTGCTCCAGAATCATAATCAATCTGCTCAAGGGCAGCTTTTACTGCTGAAGCAAAATACTCTTCGTCATCACGAGCTTTATCTGCAGCAGAAAGAACTGCTGTTTTCCAGCCTTTAGTTTCTTTATCAAGAACAGGCATTATTGTTCTGCGGATTTTGTTGCGGAACATTGCGGTATCGTAATTAGTGCTGTCTGTTTTCCATTCGATATTCTGTTCGGTTAGGTATTGCTCAATAAGGCTTCGGTCAATCTGTAAAAGAGGTCGTATGTACTTACCGCGGCTTAACGGAATGCCCTGCAGTCCCTTAGACGAACTTCCCTGAAGGAAACGCATCAATACTGTTTCGCACTGGTCGTTTTTGTTATGGGCAAGGCACAGGTAATCAATATTGTTTTTGTTTACAAACTGCTCAAATGCTTCGTAGCGCACAAGACGGGCTGCTTCTTCAATACCTGTCTTTCTTTCTTTTGCAAGAGACGTAATTTTTCCGCGCGGAATTTCTATGCGTGTACACTTTACGCCTAGTGTTTTTGCATACTGTTCAACATAATCTGCATCACCGCTTGTTTCTTCTGCGGGACGGATGTTGTGGTTGACTGTAATTACTTCAAGATTTTCTTTACCGACAATATGCTCAAGTGATGTAACTAAAGCAATTGAATCTGCACCGCCGCTTACTGCAGCTCCAAGACGCATTCCGTCCTTTAGCTCAATGCATGAACAAAGGCCTTTCTTTACAAGAGAATCAAATGTGCTTACAAATGCTTTGTTTTCCATCAGATATATTTTACTTTAAAAACAAAAAAAAATCCCCCCGTTTCCAGGAGGATTTCTTAACAAAAGTTTCTGCTTAACAGAAATTATTTTGCTGGAGCGATGCTTGCAATAAGAAGGTCGCCTTTTGTAAGAACCTTAATGTTTGGATCAAGGTTAAGATCTTTGATTGCAAACTTGTCACCAATCTTGAGAGCAGCAATGTCTGCTGATACAGATTCAGGAAGGTACTTTGGAAGTGCCTTTAATGTAACCTGTGGAACGTGCTTTACGAGGAAGCCGCCCTGAAGAACACCTGCTGGAGTTCCAACATAGTGAATCTTGAATTTTGCTGTGATTTCTTTTTCACCACTTACAATGTGGAAATCTGCATGAAGGTTTTTGTCTGTCATGATGTCATATTCAGTATCCTGAATGTAAGCCATGTTATCCTGACCTTCAATCTTGAGGTTAATGAGTGTAGTTGGTGTAATTGATCTCCATGCTTTTGAAAATTCTGCTGCGTCAATATCAAGCATTGTTGCTTCACCTTTTTCGTTGTAAGCAACTGCAGGAATGCGTCCTGTTGCACGAAGTTTCTTTGCTGCTACTTTTCCTGTTTCTTTACGGATTTTAGCATTGATTACAAACTGTTCCATTTTTCTTTTTACTCCTTAGAAAAAAAACTTTTTAAAAAACTGTGACGGCTGGATTCGAACCAGCGAAATGACGGCACCAAAAGCCGTTGTCTTACCGCTTGACGACGTCACAATGCGGATTTTGTTTTATCCATACGGGGAAGCAAGCAGTTATGCCTCCCCTTACGAAAAATTATTCTCCGTCTGCAGGACCTGTTTCTACATGACCTGCATTATACTCGGCAAGAATTTTATCCTGCAAAGCATTTCTAAATTCCGGACTGATAGGATGAGCAACATCTTTGTACTCACCGTTAGCAGTCTTACGACTTGGCATTGCGATAAACAAGCCTGTTTTGCCTTCAATAATCTTCACATTGTGCACGACAAAACAATTGTCAAAAGTAATTGTTACATAAGCCTTAAGCTTACCTTCTGCTTCCACTTTACGGATCCTGATTTCTGTAACTTCCATAAAAGTGCACCTCCTGTTCACAAAGAGAGTTCGATTCAGTACATGTTTAAACAAGCACTGTTTTCCAGTTCAAATCGAGCACTTTTTTTGCCCTCTGAGCTGAAACCGTATCTTCGAAAACTCCAAAGACAGTAGCACCGGATCCAGACATATCAGCAAACAAAGCACCCGTTTCCTTTAAGGCAACAAGCGCCCTCTGTATTTCTAAAAACTTATTGCTTACCGGAGCCGTAAAATCATTTACGAACTGCCATTCAGCGACAGGTTTTCGAAACTCTTTTGACAGGTCAAACTGATTTGACCATTCCTTACAGAACGCCGTATTCTGCAAAGAGATTTGTTCATCAACAAGAGAATATGCTTCCTTTGTGGAAACAAATACTCCAGGAAAAACAAGTAATATAGTCAATTCCTCTCTCGAAGGAATCTGCTTCACGTTTTCGCCACGGCCTGTAACAAGTGCTGTATACGGCTTGTATTCGTAAACAGACTGTTCGTCGGCAATAAGTGCATTCGTAAAGAAGAATACGTCACTGCCAACCTGTGCCGCAATTGAATTCATTGCTTCAGCAGAAAGCTTAGAGCCACATAACATGTCGATGGATTTGATAAAAGACGAAGCATTACTTGAGCCGCCCCCCAATCCACCGCCGGTCGGTATACGCTTTGTTACTTTTACAGAACAACCGTAATCGCATCCAGTCAGTACGCAGAAAGCTTTGTACGCCGCAGTAAAGGTATTCTCGTCTGGAAGTTTCATACCTTCACAAGCCACCGAACATGTATTTTTTTCAGCAATCAGTTCTACTTCAATTGTATCACACAAATTTACTGTAGTAAAAATACTTTCGATGTCATGGTAACCGTCGCTTCTCTTTGGAAAAACATGGAGTCCCACATTTATCTTTGCAGGAGCAACAACTGTTATGCCTTGAAACATACGCATTGATTATACATTTTTTGCAGTACGTGTGTCAACATTCTGCATATTGGAAACTACTGCTGTTTTTTACCCTTTAAATTATTGACAAAACATCAACTGTATTCTACATTTCTCTTATAGACGTTTGGGTGGGATTAAATAACAAAAAAATTAGTCTTTCCCTGTCACCACAGCAATTTCCTGGAGTTATTTTTTATGTTTAACGACGAAGACATTGATGAATTTTCTTCTATGGCTAGTTTTTCTTATGATGATGATTACAATGATGATTTTGATTCTTCTGAAGAAGATGAATACTACGAAGAAGATGATGACTTCGAAGATGACGAATACGACGAAGACTTCAACGATGATTTCGAAGATGATGATGAATACGATGAACCTTACGATGATCAGGAAGCTGAAGACGGTTATGACAACCGCCGCCGTGGTTTCGATGACTACGAAGATGAGATAGAAAGTGACAGTGATCCAGACGATATGGATCAGTTTTAATTAGCGCAATACTTTTCCTGAATGCCAGAGTTTTTCAAGTTCGTAAAAATTTCTGGCATCCTGTGTCATAAGGTGAACAACTACCGTTCCCAGATCAATTAAATTCCATTCGTCACCGTCAGAGCGCTTCTGGTCTGTAACATGTATGTGCATGTCATTTTCCTTAGCATAATCCTTAACGTCTTTATACAAACCCTGCCAGTGTGCACTTGAATTTACTGTCGCAATGACAAAATAATCTGTCCAGCTGTTTAGCCCCGAAATATCAAGTACGGTAACATCCATGCCTTTACCGTCTTCCATAAGCTGTGCTATTTCAAGTGCCTTCTGTTCTTCTGTTTTATTCATTTGATTCCTCTGTGTGTTCTGACTTACCTGCAGGCCTTACGTAACGGCCGTCAAAGTCTTTTCCTAAAATGATTGTAAAGTCTACATCTGCTGCAGTTTCAAGACCAGCTTCATCAGGTTTGATTTCTTCTACTTCGATATTGTCGCAGTGAATGAAATCGCCAAGAGCTTTTGCTACATCATCGTTACCAATGTGGTTTATGATTATTGTTTCTTCATAATCATTTCTGTCTGCATTAGATGTTCCAAGAATATCGTAACCTACACTCTGTAAAAGTGCAGATGTATTTCTTGCAAGTCCCTGTATTGTAGTTCCGTTCTGAATGTCAATTACGTAAACACGGCTGTTCATTGTATTGTTTTCGCTTACAAGAGAGTTCATTGTCTGCTTAACAACATCCTTAATGAGCTGACCGTCATAGTACGGGAACAAAAGCTTTTTACCGTCAACAATTCTTGTACTTCCCGTAATTGTCTGCGGAGAAAGGCGTTCACTGTCAACTTCTGAAATTTCATTGAGAAGTTTATACAAACCGTCTTCGTCCATATTTGCAGTAAACTTATCCTGATATGCCGGGAAGTTCTTTTTGTTGAACATTATCTTTCGGTTTTCCTTAATAGCAGCAAGAAACGCTACCATTGTGTTCTGCCTTCTGTCTTCCTGTTCACCTTCTTCTTCTTCTTCAAGCTTATATTCTAGATAAGTCTGAATCTTATCGCCATCAAGAGTTACGGCACCGCTTGGCAAAAGCCATCGTTCTCCTTCACTTCCCGTTGCATCTACAGGAGAAGG
The DNA here is from genome assembly GCA_045643485.1 of Treponema sp. Taxonomy (GTDB): domain Bacteria; phylum Spirochaetota; class Spirochaetia; order Treponematales; family Treponemataceae; genus Treponema_D. The sequence goes on from JAZUKU010000073.1 coordinate 15,813, forward strand.
ATTAAAAACTTTCAGTCCGCCAAGAAGGTCTGTAAGTTTACCAAAGTTTTCGCTCGAAATTTCTATTGTATACGGAATTGTCATTCCGGTAAGCTTTTCAATTTCTTTTTTATACAGTTCAATTCCCTTTTCGTAATAGATTGCGTCAATGCGGTCTACACGTCCAAGGCTTTCGTAAATGGCGCCGGTGTTTCCAAGAATGTCAAACATTGCACCTTTTTTGGAAACAGGATAATAAACAAATACGTCTGATGTTAAAGCGTTGCCTTCGTCATCATGCAATACAAAAAGAATCTTTATTACCTGATCATTCTTAAGGTTTTCGGCAATAGGGTCTGTGCGTAACGAAAGCGCAATTATTATGCCTGCTGCTATAATGATTCCTAAAATGAGTGCTAAAAAGATTGCACCTTTCTGCTCTCTGGAAGTGCTCAATTATCTGTCTCCTAAAGACATTTCCAGTGCAATCTGTGCGTCCCTGGCAATGTCTCTTCTTAAACTTTCGCGGAACCTTAGCGTAACAGGTGCCGGTTCTCCACCCTTTTTGCGAAGGAATCCGTTGTTCCAGTCAACAACGTAAAGGCACATTTCGTTAAGGCTCATGTTGAATACTTTTTCACGCAGTTCCTTTGTTGACCAGTCGCGTCCCGGTTCAAGCTTGTCTGCTACATATACTATTTTTGCAAGAGGACACATGCTTGCGCCTCCCAGTACGTGTCTTGAAACTGCCTGGATAATGTCAATGTCATCTACGCCAAAGTCACGCTGTAAAAGAACTGCAGCTGCCCTTCCGTGTAAAAGTGAAAGCTTTTTCTTTTCTACAGGAGTAACAGGCTGGTTGTCGTGGCTTGCAAGGGAAAGCATTGTCTGTGGATCCATGTCCTTGCATATATCGTGAGCAAGGCCTGCAATGTAGCCTTTTCTTGGGTTAACACCGAACATGTCGCACATATACATTGCTGTTTCTGCAACACGCTCACTGTGTTCGTAACGTTCAGGTTTTATAGAGGCTAAGGCGTATTTTCGTATTTTTTCAATAAGTTCCGGGTTTTCTATATCCATACAAACTTTTCCACTATTAATATAACTGAAAATTCCCTCTGGGACAAGGTGGAATATTTCCTCTTTTTAAGAAAATTTTTTGAGAATTTTCAGTTAAGCGTACAGAAATGAGTACTTTTTGGGCAAAAACGACTGTTACTCGGCACCAGGGAACTGTTCTTCCATAGATTCGTCAACAGAACGTGTCTGCAGGAACAGATTTTCTTCCTTCTGCTGCCCCGGAAGAGCTTCTTTTGCTTCAGAATGATTCTTTCCAGGTGCATGTGCGCAGTCAAGCTTGTCTACAAGTGCGATTATTGCCTTTCTTGCTTCGTCTATGTTCTTTCTTGAATATACGCTTACAGGAAGCGCAATAATTTCAGGATTTTTTTTCTTTAAAGCCTTTATTGCTTCTGCTGCCCTTTCTTCTGCCCCTTCAACGTCTATCTTGTTGCACAGAATGATTCTTGGCTTAGCGGCAAGGTCTTCGCTAAAGCCTGCCAGTTCCTTACAGAGCGTGTCGTATGCAGTAAGGTAGTTTTCGTCGCTCATATCAAGCATGAAAAGAAGGCACGCTGTTCTGGAAATATGCTTTAAGAACCTTATGCCAAGGCCAGCTCCTTCTGAAGCACCTTCGATAATGCCCGGGATGTCTGCAATAATGATGTCCCTTTCTTCGTCTACATGAAGTACGCCAAGATTCGGTATTTTTGTTGTAAACGGATATGGTGCAATCTTTGGGCGTGCATTTGTAAACAGATCGAGCAGACTTGATTTTCCGGCATTTGGAAAGCCTACAAGGCCTATGTCTGCCATAATGCTTAATTCTACGCGTAACTCACGCTCTTCGCCCGGAGCGCCTTTATGTGCATAGCGTGGTGCCTGGTTTGTACTTGATTTAAAGTGTACGTTACCCCAGCCGCCTTTTCCGCCTTTAAGGAATTCGTACTGTTTTTCTTCGTCCGTATCTGTAAAATCGTAAACAATTTCGCCTGTTGCGGCATCGCGTAATGTTGTTCCAGGAGGTACTGGAATAACAACATCTTCTCCGTCCTTACCGTATCTGTTCCAGCCCTGTCCGTCACCGCCGTTCTTTGCCTTGAAAATAGGATGGTAGCGCAGATGAGCGAGCGTCCTTAAGTTTCTCTTTACGCAGAAAATTACGCTTCCGCCCTTACCGCCGTCTCCACCGTTAGGACCGCCCTTTGGAATATATTTTTCCCTGCGGAATGAAATACAACCGTTTCCGCCTTTTCCGGAGATTACTGTAATTGTTGCTTCGTCAGCAAATTGAATCATAGAAATTTTACCTTTGCAAATATGCAAAAAAAATGAATTTAAAAAAAATACCCGGCGGACATAAAAAGCACATCCTTACCGGGCATTGTTAAGTTGTTTTGGTTTTTGCTTAAGCTTCTACTGCTTCAACAGAAACTACTTTGCGGTTCATTCTTTCACCGTAAACTACTTTTCCGTCAGCTGTTGCAAATAATGAGTCATCGCCAGCTCTCTTTACATTGTCACCAGGATGGATTTTTGTTCCACGCTGTTTGATAATGATAGAACCTGCTGTTACGAATTCTCCACCATATTTTTTTACGCCCAAGTGTTTCGGGTTTGAATCACGACCGTTTTTAGCACCGCTTCCGCCTTTACTACGTCCCATTTTAATCCTCCACTGGAAAATCCAGTATAGTTTTTATTCAGTTAGTTCCCGCAACCGTACATTGTCCGGATATTCTTCTGAAACAGAACTTATTCCGCTTCTGATGAATTCCGCCGTACACTTAAGCCATTCTGTTGTTTCAGCAGAAAGGTCTTTTTCTTCCACACAGAATGCGAGATTTCCGCGGGAAGGTGTTTCGGTAATCACCGTTATACCGCCTGTCTTTTCAAGAACCTGTATGGCTGTCCTCAATAAGCTTGAGACTGCAGCACAGACAATGTCTTTTCCTTTTGCAGCAAACGAAGCATGTCCTGAAGCCTTGCAGCTTTTTATACAGCCTTCGCTACTGCAAACAAGCAGTACTTCAATCAAATCAGCCGATAACGTCGATTACGCGAACATTTGTGTACTGTTCACGATGACCGATAAGGCGGTGATAGTCTTTCTTGCTCTTATATTTGAAAACAAGAACCTTCTTATCTTTGAAGCTGTCTTCAACTTCTACAGTAACTTTTGCGCCCTGAACGTATGGTGCACCAACTTTTGTATTGTCACCATCGCTTACAAGAAGAACTGTTTCAATTTCGATTTTTTCGCCTTTAGCAGCGTCAATCTTGTCTACCTGTAAGAGAGCATCTTTTTCAGCTTTGTACTGTTTGCCCTTATACTCAATAACTGCGTACATGTTAAATTCCTCTATTAACTTATTTGCCGCAGAAAGTAACGGGTTTTCTGCGAGCCGTTTAACATTTGTGTTGCGTATTTTATCAAATTTGCAATTGTTTGGTCAATATATTATAAGGAATTAGGACTGATTTTTGACCTGAATTCATAAATTTGCGTTATTTTCTGTAACACTTTACACGTCAAATTCATTATATTAGTATACAAATTGTCATATTGCGGGCTTATTTTAACAAAATGCCTGCCTTTAAGATATTACGGAGGTTTCATATCATTATGAAAAATTGGACTAAAAAGGTAATTGGTATTACAGCCGTTGCTGCAGTTTCTTTCGGATTCATTTCGTTTTCATGCAAGGCAAACAAGGGCTCAGCAAATGTTGCTTTTGCAGAAACGACACCTTCAATTTCAATTCCGACAGAATCACTTTCAGTAGTTGAAGCTTTGCAGACTTCATTCCGTTCAATAAGCAGTCAGCTTTTACCGGCTGTTGTTGAAGTAGATGTTACTGAAAAGACTAAGGTTAAGACAAGAAATCCTTTTGAAGACTTTCCGTTCTTTTTTGGAATGCCTAAGGGTGACAAGGATGACGAAGACAACTACCGCGAATACACACAGCAGGGGCTTGGAAGCGGCGTAATTGTACGCAAGACTGGCAAGACAGTATATGTCCTTACAAACAACCACGTTGCAGGAAAAGCTTCTGAAATAAAGATTAAGCTTAATGACGAAAGGGAATTTGACGGTAAGCTTGTTGGAGCAGACGAACGCATTGATATAGCACTTGTTTCATTTGAAACTGACGACGAAAACATTACTGTTGCAAAACTTGGTGACAGTGACCTTGTTCAGACTGGTGACATTTGTCTGGCACTCGGAAGTCCTATGGGTTACTTTTCTTCTGTAACACAGGGTATTGTAAGTGCTACAGGACGCAGCGGTTCACAAATCGGTTCAATCAGCGACTTTATTCAGACTGATGCTGCAATCAACCAGGGTAACTCAGGAGGTCCTCTTGTTAACATCTACGGTGAAGTTATTGGAATAAACACATGGATTGCTTCTTCTTCAGGAGGAAGCGTTGGCTTAGGATTCTCTATTCCTATCAACAACGTAAAGACTGCAATCGACCAGTTTATTTCTAAAGGCAAGATTACTTACGGATGGCTTGGCGTTTCTCTTGTTGAAGTTAAGGATGAAGTTAAGAAAGACCTTGGAGTTGGCGAAAAGACTAACGGCGCATTTGCTTCGCAGCTGTTCTTTGACAGTCCGGCAATTAAAGGCGGCATGATGCCTGGTGACTTTATTACTGCCCTTAACGGACACGACATTAAGAGCGTAGACCAGCTTGTACGCGAAGTTGGCTCAATTCCGGCTGGAGAAAAAGCTACGTTTACAGTAATGCGCGGTGCTTCAAAGATTGAAATTACAGTTACAATCGAAGAACGCAAGGATGAAGTTTCGAACGACAACAGCAAGCTCTGGCCTGGATTCATTGCTACTCCGCTTACTGACGAAGCAAAGAAGACTCTTAAGATTGACAACAAGAAGCTTAAGGGTATTGTGGTTTCGAACGTATTTGAAAAATCTCCTGCTGCAGCATTAAGACTCCAGAACGGCGACGTTATTACTGCAGTAAACGACAAGAAGATTACTTCTATTGAAGAATTCTATGCTGCCCTTGATATTAAGAACAACAAGGAAATATGGTTCGATGTTTATAATGACGGCCACACAATCAGCACCGGTCACTATAAACTTGACAAGTAAGAAAAAAATTAAAATAATCTGTAACCTTTTTGTTACACGGGAGTTTTATAGGTGTAGCAAGAACTGATGATTTTTTCATAGAACTCCTTACACAGACCTGGTTTTGCGGAAATACCTCTTCCGCCCGTTCATAAAACCGGGTCTGTTTTTTTTTAGATTCATGACACAGATGATTTTAAAATAATTAAAACAAAAAAAATCAGGCAAAAAGCCTGATTATATAAAAAGTTCGGATGGGCGGCGTATCCATCATATCAGGTTCCCTTTCGGGAGCGCAGGGTGCCTTTCCTGCTCGTCAAACTTATATTATTAAATTACCAATAAAATTATATTTCGTCAAGTTTTTTCCATCTTCCTGATTTTATATAATTTTCCATTTTTGATTTTTTTACATCAAACATTGTTGCTATATAATATAAATCTTTCGAAAGATCTAATTTAATACTAATAAAAATATTATCCTTAAAGATTTTTACTAATTCTATAACACCATCAACATAACCTGCATAATCAGGTGATTGAAGAATATCTGGTAAATAATCCAAATATTTAGCTGCAGTATAATGTTTTCTTTTCAAAATATGAGTTAATAAACCTTTAGACCGATATATATCTATATTTGAAATAGTTTTCCCAACAATTTTATCTATTTTGGGATTAAGTCTTCCGATTTTTATTAACTTATCAGGATTTAACATATTTATAAAATATCACATAAATTATTTTGTAATCAACTTTTTAAATACAAATTCTTAGTATTAAAAATTTATTTTTTTTAAATTTATTATTATATTCCATACAGCTTGAAATCATTTCGACTTAATTGTGAAACATTAAAGATTGAATTATTTCTAACATCTTGAGTACTAGAATGAATATATATTATTTAGGTTCTATAAAAAAGCATATTGTATTAAACCTTTAGTTGAAAATACATTTTTGTACTTTTTATATTTTCCAATCAATGGTAATATTCCTTTATGGAACAAGATACAGTATATAGACCTTATATTAATATTAGTAAAACATGGGCAAATATTTTTCGGCTAATGAAGCGCGCAAAAATTTCTCGAACTGATTTATCCAAAATATTCAGAATATCTCCCCAAGCTGTATTTAAAAAATTTTCTCCAAAAAGCTTACCAACAATAGAACAGCTAATTCTTCTTTCAGAGTTATTTGAAAAAAACATAGAAGAGATCCTAGTCATAGATAAGTTTGAAGAAAAAGATAAAGAATACAAAAAACTTTTTTCCAAAGCTCATAGCGAGAATGAACTTGCATTAAAAATCATAGAAAGTCATGTTTCTGATGAAGAATTATATGATGAAAGATTAGATAATCTTGAATATGAATTAAATTATGATAATAACTATTTCTATAAATATATCAACCCTTTAGAATATCACATCTACATGTGCGCTAATGAAATTTCACTTTTTCAGGATGGATTAGGATGCAACATTAATGATGGAAAGGAAATAGGAAAAATTTATTTACATGAATATGATAAATACTATGACTTAACAGTTTCAGGTTTGAAAGAATGGTATAATGAGTATCTGGAAAATTGGGAAAAAGATAAAAGTAAATTCAAGGAAAATTTTGATATAATCAAATGGAATAAAAAAGCTATTGAACTTATTAAAGACATGTATAAAATTCTGCCTCAGAACATCTTCATTTCTTATTCTACGCCTGTAATTATTGGTCATGATAATCTAAACTATCAAGGTAACTATTTAGTTCCTAAAGATTGATTTCAACAGCTATGTTTTAATACTAAAAAAACTACGGTAAAACACATTATAAAACAAATAGAAAAGGACTGATACCTTTACAATTAGGATATCAGTCCTTTTCTATTTAACTAAAGCATTCAATAATTAATTGTTTACTTAAAAAATTGTCCGAAGTTTTATAGCTAATTAAAAACCTCTAGCCTTAACAATAGCAGCTAAAGCAGGGTTCATTGTTGCATGATTTGCAATTGAAGCAGCTGTTGTATTATTAGAAATATCTACACTAGCAGCATTTGCACTTTCTACCTGTTTTGTCTGATTGTCGGAAATGTATTTTTTAAGTTCATTTTCTTCATGTATTAACTGCAATTCATACTCACGCTGTTTAGCTTCTTCCATTCTTTCACTCTGTTCTGCAGCATCATCAAGAATTGCCTGTGCATTTGCTGAAATAGCATTTACAGAAACTTCATCCAAATCTTTAGATTGTAAAAGTTCAATAAGATAAGTTTGAAGCAATTCATTGTATTTTGCTCTACTCATTGACTGTAATGAATAGTAATTATACATTGTTGTGACATTACCATATTCATCTTCAGTTTTTTCAAGCTGCCAATAACTTCCACGTTCTGCAACACCATTTAATGTTACGTTTACATGAGAACAAATTGTTCTTACAGCATCTTTTTGACCATCATTTAAAGTCTGTCCAAGAGTAGCATTAATTGTATTTGCCATATCTGATGCGAGATTATATGCAATATCTGTTTGTGCAATAGTTTGTGCAACTGCTAAACTTTCATCCTGTGCTGAGCTGCAAAACCATTTATGATCTGTATAGGAATTTGAAAGACCATATGTTGCAACATATTTTGAACCATTTCCTCTTGCAATCGAAAGTAACCAATCAGGATTTACTTTTGCACCAATTGTTCTATCCTGCCAATCAACAATAATAGTTTTACGTGCTTGAACATCAGTATTATTTTC
>JAZUKU010000074.1:0-16487 GCA_045643485.1 Treponema sp.
AGCCTTTTCAACGCATTGCTTAAAGAAGAACGTGCCATCGTAAGTGACATCGAAGGTACTACCCGCGACTGGCTCGAAAGCTGGGTAAGCATAGACGGAATTCCAGTAAGACTGTTTGACACAGCGGGCCTCCGCAAAACAGAAGACGTAATCGAAGCAGAAGGTGTTGAACGCACAAAAGACTTGAGCGAAGAAGCAGACGTAATCCTTTACCTTGTTGATTCAAGCGCAGGCCTTTCTTCTTACGACAGGGAATTCATTGCTGAACAGAAAAACATTCCGCTTGTACTTGTGTGGAACAAATGCGATAAGGCAGAAAATGCCGGTAAAGAAACAGTTGCTGCCGAACAGACAATTGACGGTGCTGCAAAAGAGATTCATCTTTCTGCAAAGACGGGACAGGGCGTTGGCGAATTGATTACTTCGCTAAAGCAAATCCTTTCAGGCGGACAGCAGACAGACCGCGAACAGGCAGGACTTGGTTCAGCAAGACAAAAGGCATCTGTTGCAGAAGCACTTGAACGTGTAACACATGCACTTACAGCCGCAAGCGAAGATTATGCTCTTGATGCAGTAGTACAGGATCTTGAGGACTGCCTCGACAGTTTGGGCGAAGTAACAGGCGATGTTACACCGGAAGACATTCTGGACAGCATATTCAGTCACTTCTGCGTAGGAAAATAAATTCTTTCTGCGCAAAAAATGATATAATAAAATAATATTTAAGGAAATTAAAATGACAGTATTTGAAGGTATAGTTCTTGGCGTACTGCAGGGAATTGCAGAATTCTTACCAATCTCTTCTTCGGGACATCTTGCCCTTGCACAGAATCTTTTTGGGCTTGAAGAAGTACCGCTTTTGTTTGACGTTTTTCTTCACCTTGCTACTCTGCTTGCAGTTGTGCTTTTCTTCTGGAAAAAAATATGGTATCTGCTCTGCGCATTCGGACGCCTTATTGCAAGAAGACCGGCTCCTGTTGAAGTAAAGAATGCAGACGGAAGCAAAACAGTTCTTAGCGAACAGGATGCTCTTGCTAAGGAAAAAAATCTTCGTACATATATTCTTGCCGTAATCCTTGCGACAATCGTAACTGGTGTTCTTGGAATATTTGTTGAAAAGAAGCTTGATGATCTTCCGGTTAAATTTATCTGCATTGGATTTTTCATTACATCAGCTTTTTTAATTTCATCTTCACTTATTGAAAAGAAACGTGCTGCAAAAACTGCTGACGGTTCTGCAAAAGCAGCAGACGCTTACGCAAAGGCTCCATCCTGGTGGCAGTCGCTCATAATTGGTTTTGCTCAGGGAATTGGTACTCTTCCTGGAATTTCGAGAAGCGGTTCTACAATAGCAGGCTCTCTTTTCTGCGGAGTAGACAGGGCTGAAGCAGGAGAATTTTCATTCATCGTTTCAATACCGGCAATTCTTGGCGCATTCATTCTTGAAGTAAAGGATATTGGTGAAGTTGCTTCTTCAATTGGAGCAGCACCGGTTCTTGCAGGATGTGCAGCTGCTTTTGCAAGCGGTTATCTTGCACTCACATGGCTTATGAAATTAATCCGCAAAGGTAAGCTGGAATGGTTTGCATGCTATCTTATTCCGGCTGGTATTCTTGGATTAATATTCCTTCACTAAACAAAGGAATTTCTGCTGATGAAAAAAATATTTCTTTTTGTTCTGTTATTTACAGCATTACCTCTTTTTGCAGAAGAAGATCCGTTTAAGCTTGATATGGTAATTCAAAGTACACTTCCACAAGTTGATGAGCAGATTAAGAAAACAATGGAAACTTCATGCGTAGGAAAATGGGTTTACAGGACAAAAGAAGATTTACTTGAAATTGAATGCCTTTCGAACGGAGCAATGCAGGTTAAGCACAAAAGCAAAGGCATAAAGATTCAGTGGAGAGGCGTTTATACTGTTTCTTCAAACATGATTCTTTTCCATGTACATCAGACAGTAACAAAACAACACTTTTCTAAAACAACAGATTTTAGCGATTACTTCTGGCCTATTGCATACAAGATGACTGGCCCTAAGCAGATGACTTTCTATTCAACTGTACAGCCAAATGCCTATTCAAAATTCAAATACACTTCTGAACGTCAGTTTAAGAAAAAGCGCTCATAATTTTAAAGTACCGCTGTATTGACTTTTTTTCCTCACAAAACTAAATTTTAGAAGACTAAAGACTGTTGTTTTCACGCAAGTCATGGAGTTTTAAATGGCAAATATTCCGGAAATTTTTGGTTCTATGGTTTTTAACGAAGCCGTAATGCAGGAACGTCTTCCAAAAGATATCTACAAATTATTAAAGCAAACATTAAAAGACGGTTCACCACTTGAGCTTAGCGTAGCAAACGTAATTGCAAGCGCAATGCGTGACTGGGCAATTGAAAAAGGCGCTACTCACTACACACACTGGTTTCAGCCATTAAACGGAATTACTGCAGAAAAACATGACAGCTTCATCGAACCGGATGGCGAAGGTGGAGTCATAATGGAGTTCAATGGAAAAGAACTTGTTAAGGGTGAACCTGATGCATCTTCTTTCCCGTCAGGCGGTCTTCGCGCTACATTTGAAGCACGCGGTTATACAGCATGGGATCCTTCTTCTTACGCTTTTGTTAAAGACGGCACGCTCTGTATTCCTACAGCTTTCTGTTCTTATACTGGTGAAGCTTTGGACAAAAAAACTCCGCTTCTACGCTCAATGGAAGCAATCAACAAGCAGACTTTGCGTATACTCCGCCTGTTTGGAAATACAACAGCCACCCGCGTTAACACAACAGTTGGTGCTGAACAGGAATACTTTTTAGTAGACAAAAAATATTATGATGCCAGAAAAGACTTGAAGTTCTGCGGAAGAACATTATTCGGTTCAATGCCGCCAAAAGGTCAGGAAATGGAAGACCATTACTTTGGTGCTATCAAACCGCGTATTGTTGACTTTATGCAGGACCTTGATGAAGAACTTTGGAAACACGGCATTCTTTCCAAAACAAGGCATAACGAAGCCGCTCCAGCCCAGCACGAAATGGCTCCAATCTTTACGACAACAAACCTTAGCGCTGACCAGAACCAGCTTACTATGGAACTTATGAAAAAAGTCGGTATGCGTCACGGATTGGCATGTCTTCTGCACGAAAAACCATTCAACGGCGTTAACGGCAGCGGTAAACACAACAACTGGTCACTCAGCACAAACGAAGGAGTAAATCTTCTTGAACCGGGCGACACTCCTCGTGAAAATGCACACTTTCTTTTGATACTGGCAGCCGTTATTAAAGCTGTTGACGAACATCAGGATCTTCTGCGCATCTGTGTAGCAAGTGCAAGCAATGACAGACGTCTTGGCGGTTACGAAGCTCCTCCTGCAATCATTTCAATGTATCTTGGTGACGAACTTAATGCTGTTCTTGATTCTATTGTTAACGGAACTGAATACGACCAGAAGGCTAAGCAGAAGATGACTGTTGGCGCAAGTGTTCTTCCGGCTATTCCAAAAGATTCTACTGACCGCAACCGTACTTCTCCGTTTGCATTTACCGGTAATAAATTTGAGTTCCGCTCAGTTGGTTCTTCTCAGTCTATTTCGGGACCAAATACTATTCTTAACACAATTGTTGCAGACAGTTTGTGTCAGTTTGCAGACGTTCTTGAACAGAGCAAAAACTTTGATGCTGATCTTGAAAAGCTTATCAAGGATACTCTTGTTCAGCACAAGCGCATTATTTTCAATGGCAACGGTTACGGAGAAGAATGGATTGCTGAAGCAGAAAAGCGCGGACTTTTGAATTTACCTACACTTCCTGATGCAATGAAGTATTATCTTCGCCCGCAGAATATTGAAATGTTCCAGAAGTTTGGCGTTTACAGTGAAATCGAAATGAAGAGTCACCAGGAAATTAAGCTGGACACTTACTGCAAGCGTTTGAATATTGAAGTAAACACAATGGTTGAAATGCTTCACTCACAGATTATTCCTGCTGTTTACAGTTACATGAAGGAAGTTGCGGAAACTGCATATTCAATCAGCAAGGTGATTATTGCTGAATGTTCAAGCGAAAAATCTTTGCTTAAGAAAATGTCTTCTCTTGTTGATTCTCTTGCAAGCGAAACAGAAAAGCTGGAAAAGCTTCATAATGAAACAAAAGACATTGATGATGTTTTCGAACGCGCAGATTTCTACGCACACAAAATAATTCCGGTTATGGAAACAGTAAGAACTCTGGCCGATCAGCTGGAAACCCAGACCAGTGCAAAATACTGGCCGTTCCCAACCTACACCGACCTCCTCTTCCGTATTTAATTACTGATGAATTAGATGTTCTACTAAATAAAAAACACACAGGGGCGGAGCAGGGTTCATCCTCAAAACCGATTCTCGGCCTTTTTGCCCGCCTGCACTGCGAGAGCCCTAGGATTTTGAGGAGGGTTCCTGCGGGAGCCCCTGTGTGTTTTTTTTATTTGTTACTAAACTTCTAATTAATCAGATGTTGCTGCACCCGGAAGACCGATATCGTGGCGGTAGAACATACCGTCAAAATGAACGCCTTCAAGTGCTTCGTACGCACGCTTCCACGCATCGTCAAAAGTTTCGCCCTGACATGAACATGCAAGAACACGGCCGCCACTTGTAACAAGAGAACCGTTTTCATCAGCACCGCCTGCAATAAATACTTTTGCACCTGCAGCAGAAACTTTATCTGCATCGATTGTAATTACTTTTCCCTTAGGATAAGAAGCAGGATATCCGCCGCTTACAGCAACAGGAGCAACAGAATAGCCTTTCTTCCATGCAAAGCCAAAGTCCTTTAACGAACCGTCAATGATTGCCTTACACATATCAGCAAAGTCAAAATCCATGAGTGGAAGAACAGCTTCAGTTTCAGGATCTCCTAAGCGTACATTGTATTCAAGACACTTTGGACCGTCTTTAGTAAGCATAAGTCCAAAGAAGATAAATCCCCTGTAATCATAACCTTCTGCAACTAAGCCTTTGAGTGTTGGCTCAAGAAGATTCTTCTGGAACATCTGCTGAAGTTCCGGAGTATAGTCGTCAACTGGAGCAATTGCACCCATTCCGCCAGTGTTAGGGCCTTTAGCTCCGTCCATAAGTCTTTTGTGATCACGTGCACTTACAAAAGGAATGATGCATGCTTTACCTGCAGCTGCAAGTTCCGGAGTAACGCTTACTGCAGCAAGAACAGAAATTTCGTCACCGCGAAGATATTCTTCTACAACAAGCTTGCTTCCTGCGTCACCTACTTTCTTGTCGTCCATTAATTCAACAACAGCAGCTTTTGCTTCTTCAAGAGTCTTTGCAACAATTACGCCTTTTCCAGCAGCAAGACCGTCTGCCTTAAGAACGATTGGGGCGCCTTTTTCTTCAACATATTTGAGTGCATCTGCTGAATTTGTAAATGTCTTGCTGTCAGCACAGGCAACTCCGTATTTATGCATAAAGTCTTTTGATAAGTCTTTACTTGCTTCAAGCTGAGCGGCAGCCTGTTTTGGACCAACAGTTGGTATTCCTGCGTTCCACATTGCGTCTGCGGCTCCGTCTGCCAGAGGATTTTCAGGTCCTACGACACACATTTCACAGCCTTCGTGCTTAGCGATTGCAGCGTAAGCTTCTACGCCTTTTTCTGTTGTAAGATAGGTGCATTCAGAAGGGTTAATGTTAACGCATTTGTTTTCGATTGATGTTCCGCCGTTTCCAGGAATACATACGACTTTTTCTACAGAATTACTCTGGGCCAGTTTCCAGGCGATTGTATGTTCACGACCGCCGTTACCAATTACAGCTACTTTCATAGAACAATAATATAGAAAAAAATGAATTATTACAATTAGAAACATATATGCGTTTTTTATGCTGAATGAATTAATAATTGATAACAGGAAAACGAAAAAGGACGCTCCCGCAGGAACCCGTCTCAAAATCCTAGGGTCCTCGTTGTGCAGGCGGGCAAAAAACGCCGGAAATCGGTTTTGAGCCGGAACCCTGCTCCGCATCCTTTTTCTCCTCTGCTGTTAGTAATACTTAATTCGTAAGAAAATAAACGCATTTTGTTTCTAGGGACAATTATTGATTGTTAATATTATTGTTCTATTTTTACATATAAGGACGCTCCCACAGGAAACCGACTCAAGGGACGGGGTGGTTAGTATTACTCAAAGAAGGTAATTATGGTAGTATTGAGATGAGCATGAAATATTTTATTTTGTTAATAGTTATAATTTCTCTGATTGTTCTTTTGATGCTTTTTTATAAATGGATTATCAATCGGGGGAAAGATACACAAAAGAAAAAAACGGCTCTGGCGCAGCCTAGACGGAATGCTGACGGGGAAGTACTGCTTGTTACATGTCCGGTTTGCAATACGCCGCTGCTTCCCGGGGAAAACATTGTGAGCCGTGTGTTCAGGCCAATGAATGTTCCGGATCAGCTTTGCACAATTTACGGATGCCCGCACTGCTATCCTAAGGCAGAAGTCGGTTTAAAAAGAGAATGCCCTGTCTGCAAAAAAGCCGTTGCACAGGACGGACACCTTGTTGCCAGACTGTTCAATTATAAAGACAAGAAAAAGCATGTTCGCGTAATGGGCTGTACAAGCTGCTGTCCGCGGTCAGCAAAATAATCAGTAAAAAAACAGACATATTCGGAAAAAACTCAATCCAACTTTAGAAAAAAATTCATTTTTTTAAAAATTAAATTCTTCAAAAAAATTAAAAAAACACTTAAGTCAAGAAACCATATTCCGATAGATAAGTATAGGGTGGTAAAAGCCCAGAGGGCAGCAAACCATATTGGTTTGTCTGACACAGATACAAACTTAGGTATAGGAGATACAATATGGTTATCAATCACAACATGAGTGCTATGTTTGCTCAGCGTTCTGAAGGAATCAACGAACTGAACAACACAAAGAACATGGAAAAGCTTTCATCTGGCGAAAAAATCAATCGTGCAGGTGATGATGCATCAGGACTTGCAGTTTCTGAAAAAATGCGTTCACAGATCCGCGGTTTAAAGCAGGCTTCTACAAACGCACAGAATGGTATTTCATACATTCAGACAACAGAAGGTTATTTGAACGAAACAACAGAAATCGTACAGCGTATTCGTGAACTTGCTGTACAGTCAGCTAACGGTATCTACACAGACGAAGACCGCATGCAGATTCAGGTTGAAGTTTCTTCTCTCATCGCAGAAGTTGACCGCATCGCTTCTTCAGCACAGTTCAACGGTTTGAACATGCTCACTGGCCGCTATGCTCGCCCAACAGGTGAAAACAGTGTTACAGCTTCTATGTGGTTACACATTGGTGCTAACATGGATCAGCGCACACAGGTATACATTGGTACAATGACAGCTACAGCTCTTGGTATCCGCAACTATGGTGATGAATCAATTCTTTCTCTTGCTTCTCCAGATGATGCTAACCGCGCTATTGGTACACTCGACCTTGCTCTTAAGAAGATCAACAAACAGCGTGCTGACCTTGGTGCTTACCAGAACCGCCTTGAAAAGACAGTTAACGGATTGAACATCAGTGCTGAAAACCTCCAGGCTTCTGAATCACGCATCCGCGATACAGATATGTCTGCAGAAATGGTAGACTTCACAAAGAACCAGATCCTCTCTCAGGCTGGTACAGCAATGATCGCTCAGGCAAATCAGACTTCACAGAACGTACTTACACTCTTGAGATAATCTGCTGCTTGAATAGAAAAGGCCTTCGGTTAACCGAAGGTCTTTTTTTTTGTTCTGCGCATAAAAAAAGGGTCCCCGGTTAACCGAAGACCCTTTAGGTTTTTAAATTAATTGTCTGTTACCAGTTGCAGCTGTTAACACAAACTGCTTGCCTCTTATTCTACAGGCTCAAAAAATGGATTTACACCGTCATACTGTGCAGTATCATATAAAATAAAACTGTAATTAACGATTTCTTCTGATTCCTTTCTCTGCCAGAGTTGAATAGAAAATTCTACATTCTGATAGAATTCCGAATCAATTTCAAATGTTAATATACGTGAAGTTAAAGCCTCTTCAGGGATGGCTATTTCTTCTACATTTGTAACAGATCCATATCCCCCGATGCTTTCAGCTAATTTTCTTCGAATTTCATAACCGTAAGTTGCAGAATCTTCTTGTACTGGAACAGTTATAGTAAAAGTACCGTTTTCATTCTGCTGCAGAACAGGAACCATATTTCCAGTATATTGAGCTGTACCAGTAAATGAAGCACCGTTTATATAAAATTCTTCGCCTTCTGAATCATAACAATGTACATAAAGTGTATAGTTATCATTTGCATAAAGACCAGAACCTGCATTAAAGATTTTGTAACCGGCAGCCCTCTCTGCGTCTGTTACCTCAAATTGAACACGCGGTTCAAAACAATTATCTCCAACAAAATAAAATACTGTATAATAATCAACTCCATAGTCTACTGGTACCTTTATATCAAAAGTTCCATCATCTTTTTCCATGGCATAAGGCGCACAAATACCAGTATATTCTGCTGTTCCATTAAAATATGTATATCCTTTTCTTTCATCGGCAGAATCATTTTTTCTTATCTCAATTGAATATACATCTCCTGCTTCCATTTTTGAACCCATATTAAAGAATTTATGTCCAGCAGTTCTATCGGCATCTTCAATGTTTATGCGGGTTTTATCAAAAATATAACCTCTACCAGATACATAACATTCAATTTCCAGATAAGAAACATCATCTTCTACAAGCATATTGATGTCAAATGTTCCGTCAGACTTTTCTATAGCATATTCTGCAAGAATACCCAAATATTCTGCTGTTCCATATATATATTCTCCACCCAAATTAACATCATCGGAACTATACTGATATATACAGATTCTATAAGTATCTTCTGCCTCTAATCTAGAACCGACATTAAAGTATTTATAACCGGCTGTTCTGTCTGCATCTTCAACATTTACATGAATAGTTCCAGATAAAGTTCCCCATTCTTCTTTATAATATATAATTTCAAAGTAGTTAACATTTTCTTTTACAGGCATGTTGATATCAAACGTTCCATCTTCTTTTTCAATACAATAAAGAGCAGCCAGTCCATTTACTGTTGAATCGAAATAATAGTATTTTGACAGGATACTATACTCTGATTCTTCAGTGTAGTAATGAAAATCAACTTCACATTCAGTGTCTGCTTTAAACGGAGAAGGTCTTGTAATTTCTACATATCCGTTCTGTTTTTGTTCTTCGGTGAATTCGATTACTTCTGACTTAAGACTAGAAAGGTAATTTCTATACCTAGACTCTATTGTCACACTGTCAGCTTGAGACATAATACCAAGATGCAGTGTTAATGTACCGTCCGCATTTTCAGTTACGACTGTAGCAAATTTTCCGTTATTCTTTGCAACACCGGTATAGTAATAGTAATTATAATCATCGCTGTAAATATAAAGACGATACATGTCGTTTTCAACAAATGGAGAATCAATTGTAATATCCTTATAACCATTTTCCCTGTCTTCATCTGTCAAGTTGATTATAATGCCTGTCCATGTACTATCGTAATTATTATATTGATTTTTTATCTGTGGTGTTATAGTTAACGAGTTGGAATCACTGCCGACTTTTGTTCTGAAAGTTAAAGTACCGTCTGCATTCCATTGTCTGTATTTGGATTCATATAAAGCAGTTCCTGTGAATGTTTCATAAGAGTATAAACTAATGCCTCCTACATCACATGCAGTCATACTAATAGAATAATTATCATTTATATTAAACGGAGAATTAACTGTCATTACATTTTCAGAAAATTCACTTACTGGAACTTCTATATTTGACATACAACAAGTGTTGGAAGAGTTATTTATAGAAAAGTTCAATTTAATAGAATAAGTATTTTCAGGAATAGTATTAACTGTAAATGCAAACGTACCGTCTGCATTTTCTACTGCAGTATAATCCGGAGTTCCTTCATACTGTGCGATTCCAACTAAATAGTATGAATCATTATTACCAGTTTGAATCTTAAAGTAATAACCTGAATTCTGTGAAATTTTGCTTGGTATTGATTCGATTGTATAATAACCGGCTTCCATTTCGAAATCTTCTGCCCAACCATATTCAATTCTTAGACTCTTCTGGTAAACGGAATAATAATTATCTTCTGTATCAAGAGGGAATGTGAGCGTAAATGTAGAATCGCTGTTTTCTGTAAGTAACATATGTTCAACAGTTCCTTGATCAATTACATAAACATAACAGTTACCTGTCGAATATCCACTATATGGCTGAGCAAGTACTTTCATTGTTGTATCCATAGCTGCAACAAAATAATACTCACCGTCATCAATTGATGAAACTAATGCACAGTCACCTATATATAAAGAGAATTTAGCATCTGTTTTATTTGAAGCAATAAAATACTCTCCATTGTGATATGTATCACAGAACCCAATTTTATACTTATGTCCCGTTTCAACATTAAAAGTACGTTCCGTGTTTTGTGAACCGTTTACATACATAATTGAATCATAGTGGTAAGTGCTGGTCCACTTTGCATAAAGTGTGTAATCTTCACTGATTGCAGATGTATCAACAGAAGTAATTTCTTCTCCATCACATTCCGGTGTTTCGTACCATCCATCAAATACATGATTTATAAAAATACCGTCTTCTACTTCCACTACATTAACTATTGAGCCACTCGTATACGGCAGGTAATTCTGCATATTGTTATACTGGTAATCAAACTTTATGAAGCTTGCCCTATCATATTGAGTAGTGCCATAGAAATAGAATTTTGTACCGTTAACTCCTGATATATTAACTGTAATAATAAACGGTGTGTCTATTTCCAAAGGATTTGGTACAGCAATATTACCAACACCTTCTGAAATTTCACTGTCTGTAAACTGTATATTTTCTATAATTGGTGAATCATTTACTTTTACAGAATAACCAATAAAATATTGGTCCAAAGGTAATGTTAAATTAAAAAATCCATCCGATGACTGAGTTATATTTGCAGTTTCAGAAAGTTGATTTTTTGTTACACGTATATATGCATCTCCTGAATCTTCAGAATTCCATGATTGTGTAGTTATTTTTACTGTTTCTGCCTGTTCGTTTACAATGTAAAATAATAAATCATCATGACTGCCTATTTCCTGTTCCCCATATTCAACAATAAATCTGGCGTCAACTTTATTGTTTGAATTATATTCGTTAAACCGTGCCCATTTATCGCATGCTCTAATTTCATACATGTAACCAGGCTCTGCAGTAAATTCCAGCAGAACACTTTCACCAGGCTGTACTGTAACTAACTGATTAATAACATATGTATCATACCACTTTGCATGGAATAATTTTGAATTAATTGTACTGTCTGCAACAACAGAATCTGGTGCAGGCATATTAAAGTTTTCGTCAAGATACCAGCCAAGGAATATACTTCCAGTTTTTACAGGAACCAATGTACTTAAATCAAGTGTTTCATTTTCAAGACAGTAATATGTTGTCATTCCATTTTCAAAAGCACCGCCGTTCAGCTCAAAATTAACAGGTCTGACATCAATTGCCTTTGTTATTATAAAAGTCTTTTCTGTTACACAACCAGAAGCTAAATAGAAGTATTCCTTTAATCTGTAAACTTTTGTGTAATCGCTGTTGTAAAGCTCAAATTTAACGTTCCACTTACCAATATCCCAATAATCATCTATATGAAGCTTCTTTGGAAAGTCTTCAACGGAATATTCTGTACCGGCAAGGTCTTCTGCTGTAGTATCTGCTATGCACTGTGATAACTCATTACTTCCTATTGATACTGCAGGTAAGTTTGTTTCAGGGTTATAAATAGTAGCACTTCCATTACATGTTGTTGAAATATTGAATTCTCTTGGTATGATAAGCGTTAATGACATGTCTCCATAAATGAAGTCTTCATTTGCATCACCATAATTCATTCTTTTTAATTCAAATGAAAGATTATTATTTCCTTCTTCAAGAATTACTGTTTTTTCTGCTTCGAACAATGTTGTTACAGCATATGCCCTAAGAACAAATGTATATTCACCAGGTTCAAGCTCAATCTGCTGGCGGCAGAAATCCTTTAAGTTACTGCTTGTCTCATTGAGCACTGAATTAAGATTGTCGTAACTATCTCTGTAATACAAATTAAAATTTGAAAGCCTGTCCAATGTTGTTTTTGGAAAAGCAGTTCTTGGTTCAGCAAGTGTAATATTAATAATTGCCTTGCCATTTGTTCCTTCTGTTTTAGGATTAAGAATATTGTTACAGCTTACTGATGTAACAAGTAATACCAATGCTAAAAGAACTGAATTTATTTTTGATTTTATATTCATTGTATTTTTCATTTCTTTACTCCTTTGTTAATGTAAAGATGAAATATTCGGAATATTCGATTCCTTCTTTTGTACCTAAGACGAAACATTCATAATTTCCGCTGCTCTTGCTGCTTATATCAATTGAATGACTGTTTCCTGTCAATGTTGTTCCAAAGATTTCCCATTCTACATCTGTAAATTCTTCCGGAACTGAAATATTCAGTGTATTACCCTGAGCGGTCATTGTTACGTGAATGTCTTCCGGTTCTTCTTCGAATGTAACCAATGTTACTTCTTCTTCACTGGAATCATATGCATCGTAAAGTGGATATGTATTACCCCAGTCAAAGTGTGAATAGTGACCATCTAGACTTAAATATGAAATGAATATTTCATCTTCTCCAAGACATCTTGCAAAAGGAGCTCCATCCCTGTTTATAAGAACATAGAATCCAGGATATCCTCCGTTGTAATCAACATTATAGCCATTATGATTACTAGTATAAGAACTTAAATAATACAAAGAACATTTGTTATCCTTTACATAATCTGCTGAAGTTGAAACAATTCCATCTTTTGTAAAGACATACTCTTCACCATAATAAGTAAACTTTTTTCCAATCAAAGGATTTTTAACAGTAGTTCTTATTACTTGTGGCAACTGTTCATCATTTACATAGACTGAATAGATAACTTCATATTCTTCAAGCCATGATGTAATCCACGCATAGCCTGTCAGTTCAATATCTTCACCTTCTCCAACAAAGCACGGTAAATCATACTGATTATAAATTACAGCACTGTAACTAATAACATCTTCTGTATCTACTCCAGTAATTACAGGTACTTCATTAAGTCCAACAGTTCCGTACGTCCAGTCAATTATTGCTTCGAGGTCATCGAAATTTTCTATTGAAACTTCACCTGAACCGCCCGTTGCCTGTATTGGATCTTTTGTAAACATATGCTGTTCAAGATATTCTTCTGGAATTGTAAAAGGATTTCCATAATCAGAAGATTTATACTGAACAAAACTGAATGTATATTCTTCACCCGGTTCAACAAATGAATAAGTGCAAGGCTGGAATGTATCACTTGACAATGTAAATATTAATGAGCCGTCTAAGTAAACCAAAGCACTGTTATTATCATGTTTGAATGAGAATGAAGTAATTTCAAATCCATTGTCTGTTGGTATTACAACAAGATCATCTACAGATTCCTGTACAGGAGCAAATATTGCCTGAGTACCAATACACTTGAAATCATAAACTGCATCATTATCAGGTAATTCTACATACAGGATATACCATGCTGACCAAATGTCGCGTTCAAGAAGAATATCATAGTAGCATTCAGATTGAGAAACATAAGTGTCTCCTGCTAAGAATGAATTATATTCATCAACAGTAAGTCCTTCACTTGTACTGAAATAATCAATATTCTTTGTTCCGGCAAATGTAGCATCAACAAAATCCTGTTCTCCAGAGAAGAAATTAACGAACATACGGATTGATTTGAAATGATCTGAATCTACATTGTTAAAAATAGAACAAATGTCTGTTGAAAGTTTATAATTTGTTTTGTAAGGTTCGCCCCATGTAGTATCTGAAATACAAATTTCTGCATTAGTAAAGTCATCATTAATTGTAAACAGAGAAAGGTCTCCGCCGCCTGCTTCACAACTAACGTGCTCTTCTTCAGCATTTATATTCTCCATATCAGGTATAAATGTAAATGAGTAAGTTTCACCTTCCTGCGTAAACGGATAGATGTATTCTACTTCTGGATTTTCACTTGTAGGAGCAGTATCAAACCGCAAGTACATAATAGCTATTCCCGTAACATCTTCCTTGAGCATACAGCTATTCCATGTTCCATCTTCCGAATACCAGTATGCTTTTACTTTAATTCCTTCATCACATTTTTCAACTGATATATGTCTTGAAGAAACTGACTGCCACTTGGCATAAAGTGTAAAGTCTTCTGAGTCTTCAAGAGTATTTATTTCTGTAACAGACTGTCCTGTACATTCAGCATTGCGATACCATCCGCTGAAAACATATTTGCTAAAGTCATAATCTTCCAGTGCTTCATCATCAAGTGAAAGAACATCCATATGTGTATTGCCGACTATGTATTTCTGTTCGTAACTGTCCATTCCTTCAGCCTGGAATTCATATGTAACAGTATGAATTGGAACATATTCATCAATAACATAAGTTGCTTTAACTGTTAGATCCGGGCATACAAGAATCTGTTCCTTGCGCCAGTTCTTTTTACCGTCTGCAAGTAATTCAATATCAAGGTTATATAAACCATATGCAATTGAATCATTTACATAATGAATAAGCTTGTAGTCTGCATATTCTCCTGTACCGTCAACAGGTGCGATATCTGCATTTGTTTTTGAATCAATAACAGTATTCGAATCTGAAACTTTAATCTGAGTATTTACGCTTTCTGTACTGTCTATGTAATAGATGTAAACATCAACTGCACCATTGCCTTCCGGAACAGAACCAGCTTCAGTTATTGCAGCTGCTGTTGCGTTATAATCCAGAGCAAGCTTGAAATTAATTGTATTTGTATTTTCTACAGAAAGCTCTTTTGTTACGCTTCCCTTGTAAACAAATACGCCTTTCTTTGCGCTAAGATTAAAAGTGTATGTACCAGGAACAAGTTCAACTTCTGCCTGAGTGAGTGCTGAATATGTTGCCCATGTACCTGCTTGTGAAGCAGTTGCATTTTGTGCTGCAGCAGTCAAAACAAAATCTGTCAGCTGCTGTGCTTCATAATTTGCATTTATGATTCTTGGTAATTCCCCAATTGAAAAAGTAACTTTTGCTTTACCATTGTTTTCAATTGAATCAGTCGTAATATTATTACAGCCTGTCATTACAAGAAGTGCCAGAGATGCAATTAAAATTGCGGCTGCTTTGTAAAGTATATTTCTATTTTTCATAATTACTTCCTGCCTTATTCTTCAACTGTCACGGTTACGTAGCTGTAATAGATTTCTGCATCTGCTGACTGTCTTTTTGCTTTTACAGTAAACAGATAAGTTCCTGCAGGTAAATTGCTTAATGTAATTTCCCTTTGTGTTGAATATTCTGTTTCGTTCAGTAACCAGAGGTATGTTTCAAAGCCTTGTGTTGCTGACAAAGTTGTTACGCCTTCGTTTACTTTTTTTGTAATTTCAATACCTTCATTAACAATTTCTATTGTTATTGTTGATTTTGAAGTCTGCGGAACAGGAGGATTGTCTTCAGGATCATCACCTGGGTTATCTTCAGGATCATCTCCTGGATTGTCTTCAGGGTTATCGCCTGGGTTGTCTTCAGGGTTATCGCCTGGATTGTCTTCAGGGTTATCGCCTGGATTGTCTTCAGGATCATCCTGCGGAATTATTTTCCACTTTGCTGTCAACGTAATGTCTTTTGTGATTTTTGTTTCAAAATCAAAAGCTGATTCGGCACCGTCTTCAAACCAGCCAAGGAATGTATATCCTTCCTTTACTGGATCTGCCGGTTTTTCTGCAGTTCTGCTTTCTACAACCTTTACCTGATCAATGATTTCACCGTCATTTTGAAAAGTCACGGTATACTCAGGTGTTTTTTCTACATTGTGTGGACATGCAGTGAATGTTGTAAGTAAGAATCCAAATGACAGCAAGATTGCTGCCATTCTTAATGAAAGGCAAATCTTTCTCATAATACTCCTCTTTATTTTTAAATACGCTGACTCTCTCTTTTTAAAATATGTAAACATAAGTATACCCCCCCCCCACCCGCTTTTTGCAATCAAATTTTTGCTGATGAGTTTAAAGCAAAAAGTGCCTCCGGTTAACCGAAGGCACTAACTTGAGGAGTAATTACTTACTCTTCATTTACATATTCGGTAGTGAATTTTACAGAGTTATTGTTATAAATATTATCTAAACCTAAACCAACGAAAACTGCAACTGAATGACTGCCTGTTGTAGTATATAGAAGAAACTGTTGACAGTTGTTATTTTACCAAATAAAATTAAGATAAT
This sequence comes from Treponema sp., assembly GCA_045643485.1. GTDB lineage: Bacteria > Spirochaetota > Spirochaetia > Treponematales > Treponemataceae > Treponema_D. The sequence continues at coordinate 16,401 of JAZUKU010000074.1, forward strand.
ATTAATAGTTTATGTAAAAATAGTATTTCCAATATTATAGGCAGTTAGCTGCTAAGGTTATTTATGGAACAGAAGAACTTCGAAAAC
>JAZUKU010000075.1:0-3003 GCA_045643485.1 Treponema sp.
CGCACAGAATTTACGCGCTTTGTACAGAAGCCTGCTCGAACAGTACTTTGGTCCAGAAATGCACTTTGAGTCAAACAGCGACATGGAAGGTTTACGCATTCCGCATTTCTACAACGCATTCTACGTTTACAAATACGCTACAGGAATTTCTGCAGCACTTGCTCTTGCCAAACGCGTTACCACAGGCGGTGAACAGGAACGCGATGATTACTTCAAGTTCCTTAAGTCAGGCGGTTCACGCTACCCAATTGAAAGTCTGCGCGTAGCTGGTGTTGATATGGAAAGCACTGCTCCGGTTCAGGCAGCACTCGACGTGTTCAAAAATATTGTTGATCAGCTTGAGGATTTGCTTTAATTATTACATCATCTCTTCCATTAGAATTTTGTATGCATAACCCCATGCATCTGTAAAAGCAAAGTCATGCGAATCTTCTGGAAGTTCAAGCAATTCTACCTGCGAAGATTTTGTACTCATTTTTTCATACAGCTTCCTGCTGTTTTCAAATGGTACAGAATCATCTGCAGGACTGTGAAGAATTTTTACTTTTACGTTTTGAGGAACAGGTACATCAAAAGCATTGTTGCTTTCAAGAATTTGATATAACTCTTTTCCACCTTCTGTTTTTTCCGGATTGAATATCCAGTCACGTGCTTCATCAGAAAGCATTGTATAGCATGGTTTATCTTCCAGATACAATTTAATTTTCTCTTCCAGAGTATCTTTTGAAGATTTATCAAGGAATGAAGGCAAAACATCAGCTTTAAATTTTTCACTGAAGACTCGGTTTTTATTTAAAAGTTCCGGATTAGTTTTTTCCCATCCAAGAAAACAATAAGGCATGTAAAACGGATGAGGATATTTTTTTTCAGACCTGAAGCATTCAAACATAGTGCCTGAGACATCACATGGAGCTGCCATTGGAAGAATAAGTTTTAAATCTATTCCTTCAACAGGATCTTTTTGAAGCTCTTCAAGAACGGCAAGTGTTGTAAATCCACCTTCAGAATATCCTGCAATTGCAACTTTTCCATTAAAGTCCAAACCGTTGTTAAATATTTTATTTTCCCTGTTATATTCAAAAAATTGAACTGCTGCATTAAGTGCATCACGTGAAGAAACACCAAGTGCTTTTTTATTCATGTAAGGATGAAAAACTTCTTTCTGCGTAAAACCAAAACCTGGTGTTTCAGGAAGAAGAACAGCAACTCCTGTGCTTACAAGATACCATGCAATCCAGCTTTCAGAATAATTGGAATTTAGTGTTGTAGTACCTGCATCAGATCCAATAAGTGTTCCATGATTAATTTCGACAAGTGGAAACTCACCTGTGTGTTTGTCTGAATAAGGAATCATAAGAAGAGCACATTCTTCACGAGCCTTGCCTTCAGAATAGTCAGAATAATAAGTGATATGATACGAAAGAAGATTTATATCTTTTGTTCTCTTTACTTCTGCTGTATCAAAAATGTTTTCCCTGAATTTTTTTAAACGGGCACCAGCAAGATGATCTTTAACCTTAAAATTTTTAATTAATTTGCTCATATATGGATAAGCATCACCGTCTCCAAGATATGCGGCTTCTTTTAAATCACCTTTATTTTCATTGTAACCTTCGAGATATCTGAAAGACTGGAAAGCCTCTTTATCTTGTGAAAGATAAAATACTTTGTTTGTCTGGCATGACGTAAACACAATTACTAACAGAATTGCGCTCAAGAGATTTTTAATTTTTTTCATAACTCTTTTCTTTCCTTTTTATTAAGGCTCTTAATGGAGATAAACCATCAAAAGCATGATGTCACTGTTGCGGATTCCGCTTATACGTGAGGCCTGTCCTAAAGTAAGCGGACGGATCTGCTCAAGCTTGAATCGTGATTCTGCGGAAAGTGAAACGATTTTGCTGTAATCAAAGTCAGCCGGAATTTTTGCGTTTTCCATTTTGTGCATCTTGGCAACACGGGCATCCTGCTTTGCAATGTAGTAGCGGTATTTGTAATCTTCCTGAGCTTCTTCCCAGACAAGTTCACTAAAGCCAGGGTTTTCTGAATTAGGCTTTTTTTCCAGAATGCGTATTGCTTCTTCTACCTGTTCATATTTTCTGTGAAGGTTATCAAGCTGAGCCTGAGTAATAAGGCCAACATTAAAACCTTTTTCGCGAAGGCGGCGGTCTGCAGTATCGTGGCGTAACTTCAAGCGGTATTCAGCACGAGCAGTAAACATACGGTAAGGTTCTTTTGTGCCGAGAGTTACAAGGTCATCAATAAGAACACCAATGTATGCTTCGTCACGTCCAAGAATAAGCGGTTCGAACTGAGGAATTGTGCGCAGTGTGTTAAAGCCGTTTTCTTCCTGAACACGCTCAAGCTTTTCTGTCAAAGCTTTTGTTTCGCGTGCACTTACTTCTGCAAAGAATGCAAGTTCCTGTGCATTGAAGTTTGGCTTAGGCTGGAAACATCCAGGTTCTGCACTAGCCGGTGACTGTCCCATTGAACTGTCAGGCATACAGAGCGGACCGCAGACTTTTTTGTGTTCCCTTGCGTAAAGACCAGCATTGATTCCAGCAACAAGTCCCTGACCTGCTGCTTCTTCGTAACCTGATGTTCCGTTTATTTGACCGGCATTAAAAAGTCCTGCAACACGTTTTGTTTCGAGTGTAGGGAAAAGCTGCGTTGGTTCAACATAATCATATTCAACAGCGTAACCAGGACGGCTTACGACACAATTTTCAAAACCAGGCATTGTTCTAAGGAAAGCATCCTGAACTTCTTCCGGTAAAGATGAACTTAATCCGTTAAGATATATTTCGTCTGTATCAAGACCTTCCGGCTCAACAAAAAGCTGGTGGCGGTCACGTTCCTTAAAGCGCATTACCTTATCTTCAATAGAAGGACAGTAGCGCGGACCAACACCGTGAATCTTTCCGGAATAAAGCGGAGAACGTCCAATGTTAGCACGAATAATCTCGTGAGTTTTTTCGTTAGTATAAACAAGGTAACACGGTA
>JAZUKU010000076.1:0-9153 GCA_045643485.1 Treponema sp.
CTCATGGGGTATTATGATGCATGGTTAATGTTTGATGAAAATGATGACAGGTTTAATGCTGAATGGACTGTTTCACACGGAGTAACCGGAATGAAAATTGTAGCTCCTCTTGAGCCTGACAATTATGTATTTATTCCTGCAAATGGTTATAAGGAAAGTCAGGAAAGTAATGAAATAAAAGATTACGGTAATTCAATAAATCTATGGATTGGAGTAAGTTATGACTCTCAATATGGTTATTCAATATTTGCTGACAAAGAAGCTCAGATTAACGGTATAGTTTCTTACTGGGATAAATCTTACAAGTATGGCGTAAGAGATGTTGATGTTGGTGGAAACTGATTGCTTTAAGAGGAAGGTAAATTATGAAGAAAATATTTTTATTACTAACAGGCTTAATGATTGGAGCATCTCTTTTTGCTGATAATTCTGGATATACAATTGTTGAAGATACGGTAAGCACTTACACACCTACCGTTTTACAGAATGGTGATTTCGAAATTGATCCAGGTGAGATGAATACAATTCCATGTACTGAAAGAAAAACGGATGAAGGCTGGCGTACAACAGATGATTGGATTGAGTGGCGTCCTACTACAGATTCTGATCAGTATTACGAAAATAGTACTCTTAAAAATAGCGGCCAGAATACAACCAATTTTATTGAAATGAATGCAGAACATGAAGCTGTACTGTCACAGGATTTAACGACAACAGGTGGTGACATAATAAAATGGTCATTAATTCATGGAGCAAGAATAACATATAATAGTTACGAACAGATGTTTGTAGAAATTGGTGCTCCTGAAATGAACGGAACAGAAATTGTTTATGCAACCGGTCCAAATAATTCCAACACCAGCCGTGAACTTAATTCTCATATTAATGAATCAACAAAAGCAGTATATTCCTATACTGGAGTTTCAGGGGTTAATGGTTATGCAAACGCACCGGATCTTGCAAAACTATACCTTAATAACTCTTCTTCTGAAGATTACAGTTCATGGCATTACTGTCAGGGTGTTTATATAGTTCCGGACGGACAGACTGTAACACGTTTTGGTTTTATTGGAAGAAACTCTTCCTATAACAGACTTGGTAATTATCTTGATAACGTTACTTTTACAACATTACTCGGTAACCTTAGCGCCAAGTTTAATGAAACTGAAAGAACTGTCACAGTAAAAGGTTTCTGGGGTGAAACAGACAATTCTAAAAAAATGATAATTTCAATAGACGGTAATACAATAGCAATTAATGATATAAGTAATTTTCAGAATAAAAACTTTATCGTTACTATTGATGAATCAATGTTTGAAGATGCAGAAACACTGTTCGTTTATCACGAAGATTTTGAAGCTGCTAAAAAAACAGTTAATATTTCACGAGCCCATCGTCATGGAACTGATACATACACTGACTGGACTTCATCAAATACGCTTCCAGTTACAGCCGGCAGGTATGTATTAACACGCAATGTAGTTCTGACAGAAGATGTTACAATTCCCGAAGGAGTAATAATCTGTATGAACGGAAAGAAAATCAGTGGAGCAAAAGTTTCGTTCGCTGGAAATGCTGTTTTGGATAACTGTTCAACAACTTATGTTACAGATTCAGAAGGTGCGCAGATTGAATCAGTTGTACTTCTGGAAAATGCCAGGTTTGCAATAACAGATTACTTATGCATTGATTCCCTTGTGATTAATACTAATGCAAGAATTGTTCTGGATGATGAAAGATTAACGGAATATAATGATCTTAGAATATGCATTACCGACTCTACTCCTGGCATAATTACAGAAGGAAAGGTTTATAGTAATTCAAACATTCTGGGTGATTTTATATATTTGAAATCAACAAATAAAGCTTTAGGACTTGGTTTGACTTATCAGAATCAATTGATTATTCTGAAACGATAAGCTACTTGTCTTAGAAGAAACGCCTGTTAAGTAAGTGTGCGGCTATATTCCTTATTCTTGCTTTTCAGGCGTTTTTTTTTGATTACTGTTTTCAAAGAATTCAAGAATGACTTTTTCCGGTTCGAATTGTGCAAACTGCGGTTTAGGCCAGCTGTGGTAACCGCCGTTTATTATTACCCATGCAACTTTTGTACCGTATGAATACATTGTGGAAACATCTGATAGTTTTGATTCAGTGTAAGAAGAAGGGCATTTGTTTCCCTTTCTGTAATATTCAATTACTTTTTCCATAGCGGGATTCTGATTGTATTTTGAGCTGCCTGTAAAATCCATTGGAACAACATCATCTTTTGTGCCGTTAATCTGGATGTATGCACACGGGTGACTGCTTTTTTTGCTTTCCCATACGTCTTTTGGCATCATGCCTGCAACACTTGCTGCTGCTGTAAAAATTTCCGGACAGCTTGAGGCGAGCTTGTTAACCATAAAGCCTCCGTTGCTGAAGCCTGTTACGAAAGCCTGCTTGCCAAGACCGTATTCATTCTGCAGATATATTACCAGGTCCTTTAAAAAAGAAATATCATTTACTGAAAAATCATCTTCGTGGAAGTGCCAGCCTTTTCCGTGCGAGCGGTTGGCAGGATCTACTGTACCGTCTACGTAAGCAACAGCGTAGTTAAGCGGAAGTGCTGCTTTTTCAAACTGTGTTTCTGTTTTAAAAGATGCAGCACTTGAGCCTAAGCCGTGAAGCATAAGCACAAGCTTCGTCTGTTTATTGCATTCGTCCGGCAGACATAAGATAAAGCTTCTTTCAATGCCTCTGTATTGGCATGTATAAATGTCTTTTTCTTCATTATAAACAACATCCTGAATGTCTGAAGAAGCTGCCTTTGTTACGCCGTTTTTCATTGCAATAAAAACTGAAGCAAGCAACAATGCCGTCAGTAAAATAATTACAGCTGAAATCTTCTGTGCTTTAGTCATTTGTAAATCCTGTTTCCAAAAAATTATTTTGTTTCAATGATACGTATTCCAAAGTTGCTGTCACAGATAACAACTTCACCTGTTGCAACAACTTTACCTGCCCTTAGAATTAAGCATGGGTCTCCTGTTAACTGATTGAGCAGAATGTATGAGCCCTGGTGCAGACCGTTGACCTGTTCTTCGCTAAGAGCTGCCGTTCCAAGCTGAATTGAAATGTAATCATCTTCATCGTAAACAATTTCATTAAGCTGGTGCGATTCAAGAATCTGTACGCCATAATTTTCGTCTGCAACAATTGTTTTTCCTGTATGAATTACTTTGTTTTTGTAAACAACGTTAAGTCCTTCTGTTTCCTTTTTATCAAGAATCAAAATCTTTCCGTATTCGAGTGTTACATTGTCTGCACGAAAACGTCCGAATTCAACAAAAATATTGTCAGGCTGCTGTTTGTCTTTAATATTGGACAGTACCTGGAACTTAATCTTGCTCGATGGACCTTCAGTAAAGAAACCGCCGAGTGACATTTCTTCAAGAAGACCTGCGCTGAACTGAATGTTCATAAAGCTTTCTTTTCCGCCGATATTGCACTTGAATGTCAGCAGAAGCATCATCCAGTTTTCTTCTTGATTTGTATTGTTTGTGTTTGAGCTTGAACGCACTTTGCTTATTGTAAAATGCTTTTCGTCAATGTTGCCGTTTGTGTTTGCAATAATTTCCTGTCCAAGTATTGCAGCAATTTCCTTTACGAAATAATTCTTTACTACATCAAGATCAAATTCCGTAATGGAAGAATATTTTTGCGCATCCTGTTTAAGAAGCATCTTTCCAAGTTCAGCATCAAGCTCAATGCAGAAGCCGTTCTGTGAATAATCAAAATCGTAAAAGAAGCATGTTTTTGGAACTGAACGCAGAAATTCAATGTTTGTCATCTGATCAATTGAATGATAAGCAAACTCGCATCTTTCATTTAATATTGCAGTAAATGACTTGTTTATTTTTTTACGCAGTTCTTCACCCATCATTACTACGTCTTTCTGCATGTGTGCAGGATAAACATCAGGCTGACGGAAGTTGTAGTCCTTTATTGTCATGCCGCTTACGTCCTGTGTTTTAGGAATTGCGCCTTCCATAAGGCTTTCCATTTCTACACACAAAACTTCTGCAAGCTTTGGCAGAATTGTAATGTCAGGGCAGCCGTCACCGCGTTCCCACTTTGATACAGCCTTGTCGCTTACGTTAACAAGTTCTGCAAGCTGTAACTGCGTAAGGTTTTTATTCAGTCTTAACTGCTTTATTAAAGCGCCTGTTTTTTCTGCGTTCATTAAGTTCCTCTCAGTTAATTTTTATTTCACCAATCGAATCGCAAAGCTTTTCAATAGTGCAGTATGGAAGTTCAATGTGAATCCAGCTGCCGTTGTTTTCGATGCAAACAGAAAGAAGTGTATTGTTGAGTTCGCGCTTAAAATCTTCACTGCTGCTTTCAGGAACATCTGCTGAAAATTTATTGATGAAGTCTTCTGCAAATGCAGCATCTTTTTCTTCGTAAGAAATGTTTGCGCGGTTCTTGATTTCAACAATTTTCTTTGCGCCTATGGAAGCTTTCCATTCTTCGTGGTTAAGGTTGTCGATATCAACTTTATAGCCGAGCTTTTTCTGGAAGTAGTAAAGTACTCTGTTGAATCCGTCTTTTGAATATTCGCTTAATGCGCCTTCACTGATGGCAATTAAGTACTTGTATCCGTCAAGAGTTTTTGCTGTTGCCGGAAAATCTCCGATAATGTAACCGTCTGCGTTTTTTTCAACCATAATTTTCTCCTTGTGTTACCTTTTGCGGTAAGTGTTTTTGTTGTTTGCCTGCAAGCTGATTTCATTATCGCCACAAACTTTGCAGAAGTCACCCTACAGGTAGTTGAGTAGGGTAGAGTTTATAGTAGAATTAGCGTAATTATAGCATAAAAATAGCAAAATCTACTGAAAAATCTACTAAAATGAGTGTTTTTATGGCTTTTTAGAAATTTTTTCTGCTTATTTAAGGAAAAATGTGGATTACAGGCGTCTGTCCTTGCCAGTCTGCGTGTAGTAGTCGCTTTTGTCCTTATACATTTTTACATCAGCAGAATGGGCAAGTTCTTCAAACGAAACTTTTTCCAGTTCATGAATTGAAGAATATCCGATTGATATTGATAAGTTGTCATTGTCCTGCTGGTTATGAAGTTCAATCAGTCTGTTGAAGGAAGATATTGCTTCTTCAAGTTCTTGTTTTGTTGCGTAAAGGACTGCAACAAATTCATCACCGCCAACACGGAAAATGTCACCGTATTTGTTGAATGCTTTCCTCATGCATGAAGCAGCAGATGTAATTAAATTATCTCCAGCCCTATGTCCGAACGTATCGTTTACTTTTTTAAGACCGTTTATATCCATTGAAACGTAAAGCAGATTGTCTTCCATTGCTTTTACGGAATAAGCATTGATTACTTCGTTGTATGCATGCCTGTTCAGTAAACCTGTAAGCTGGTCAAGCTTCATCAGTTTTCTGTTCATGTAGTCTGTTTCGTATTTCTGAATCTTCATGATGTACATTGAAGTTCCAGTAACTATGCTGACTATTGCGTATATGTTTGCGTTTACAAGATTTTTCAGTAAAAGTTCCAGCGGCTGAAGATTGTACATGAAGTAAATGTAAATAAGATTGGAAATAATGATTGTTGCTGTCATTATAACAGGCCTTATCATTAAGATTAACGGAACGGCAAAAAGTAAAACCATATATGTTGCAGTAACGTCATCTGCGCTGTTAACTGCAAGAACTATTCCGAATGCAAACAGGGAAAAGACTGCAATATATTTTGATATTTCAAGAATAAGATGGAATTTTTTTGCCAGAAATTTATTAAAGAAAAACAGCAGGACAAGAGTGATTGCTCCAAGAAGATACATATATCTGTTTTTTGCTATAACGCTTTCAAATAGAAAAGAGTAGCCTGTTAATATAATAAAAAAGAATCCTGTAAACGCAGCATAAATAAGAATGACTTTTCTGTTGTAGTTAAAAATGTCTTCCTTTACTCTTGCGTATTTGTCTTTTGAGACTCCACCGTAGAAGAGAATATTATATATATTCTTTAAAAATAAACTGATTTTTCCTCTTTCCATTCTTATATTATAGCACCAATTACTTCAGCTGGGAATAACTTAAAAATTTCAGCCAGGCATAACCTGTTTTACCTTTTTTTGGAGTTGCAGCAAAGGCAATTGGTCCCGGAATAATTTTTAATTCTTCACGTTTGATTGTTCCGACAGTGTTATCATTAATGATGATAGTGAAATCTGATGTGCGTGTTGGTACTAATGCAATTGTATTAAAATCATTTTGATTTATATTTGATTTTTCAGCTTTTAAACTTATAATTGTTTCTGATTGTTTCGTTTCTTCATCGTAGAATCGAAGTCTAAAACTGCCATCTCCATGTACTTCGAAATAATAGCAGTTATAACCTGATGTATTAAACCATTCCATTCCAGCCCAATCAATATTTGAATCACATTTTACTTTATGTTCAAAACCATATACATTTGATAGTTGATAGTTTATTCCATTTTCCTGACGATTTAATCTCCAGTTTGAAATTGAAACTGTTCCTTTCTTTTTCTGTTCATCAGTCTGTTTTACAGTCGCCTTTAAATATTCTCCGTCTTTTGAAAAAGAAGAATTTCCGCTTGGGTTTATTACATAATCACTTGTGTCAGTTTCAGTATATTCATAATGATTGAAATTCCACTTAGCCGTAAGCGTAATATTTGAGTTTATTGTATACAAACCGGAAGTTATTTTTGTATCATCAAGATACCAGCCGTCAAAATCAAAGTAGCCTGTACTTACGCTGAGCTGAGGAAGATGTTCTGAAAAGAGTTTTGCCCCGCGGACAAGTGCAATCTGCTCCGGAGTTTCTCCCATTTCAGTAACGTATGTAACGATATAAGCTTTTACAGAATTAGGATCAACTCCAAGTTCCGGGTCTACACTTATTTTACAGCCCGCAAAGACAAATATTGCGGTAAGTATGGATAGCTTAAAAGAGTTTTTTTTCACTTAATAAAACCTCTTATTAAAGTATAACATAAAAAAAGCATTCACCAATTAATGAACGAAAATTTACAATAAAAAATTCCGGACATATAATATAATAAATAAATTTTGCAAATAGAAACGTAACTGAAAAACAAATATGCAGGAGAATAAAATGATTTACAGAGACTTTAACGGAATGAAAATATCACAGCTGGCTTTTGGAACAATGCGTCTGCCGGTGATTGACGGTAATGACGAAAATATTGACCAGCAGCAGGTGGACCAGATGGTTCAGCTTGCATTTGACGGGGGCGTAAATTATTTTGATACGGCATGGGGTTATCATAACGGAAAGTCAGAAGTTGCAATCGGTAAGGCCTTAAGAAAATATGACAGAAACAGTTATTTCATTGCAGACAAATTCCCGGGTTACGATCTTGCAAACATCAATAAGGTAGAAGAAATATTTGACCAGCAGCTCGAACGCACAGGACTTGAGTATTTTGATTTCTACCATATACATAATGTTCACGAACTGAATATTGAACAGTATCTTAATCCAAAATACCGCATTTACGATTACCTTACTAAAATGAAGAATGAAGGAAAAATAAAGCATCTTGGTTTTTCTACACACGCACGCTTTGATACATTCATGCGTTTTCTGGACAAATACGGTGACAGTATGGAATTCTGTCAGATTCAGCTGAACTATCTTGATTACGAATTTCAGGAAGCAAAACTTAAAGTAGAGGAGTGTAACCGCCGCGGCATTCCGTTAATGGTAATGGAACCATTGCGCGGGGGACGTCTTTCTAATCTTAATGCAGAAGAACTTGCTGCTGCTAAAAACATACGCGCTGATGTTACGGCGACAGAACTTGCATTCCGCTGGTTACAGTCAGTGCCTGGTATACTTACAATTCTTTCCGGTATGTCCAAGCTTGAGCAAATGAAGGATAATGTTGCAACTTTCCAGAGTGACAAGCCTCTTAACGAAACTGAACTTAAAGCTGTTGCAGAGCTTGCATCTTCAATGATTAACCCAAAGATACAGCCTTGTACTGCTTGTCGTTACTGCACAAGTCATTGTCCTAACCAGATAGACATTCCTTTGATGATGTCGCTTTATAACGAAGCTATGGTAACCGGTGCAGACTGGAGGCAGACAATGGCCCTTAACGCAATTGATAAAAGTCACTGGCCTCAGGCATGCATTGGCTGTGGAGCGTGTGAAGCTGTTTGTCCGCAGAGCCTTAAGATTCCGCAGGTAATGACAGAATTTGTAAAACTTCTGGGCTGATTGTTAATTCTAGTTAAATCATTTAATATTGAATCTTATGAAAATAACAGTTAATAAACCAAACATTACCAGCTCTATAAATGATACTGATACAGTAAAGAAGCAGTATGCAAGTTCAGCAAATCTTAATACTCGTATTTCGATACATGATAAATATTCTACAAACAAAATGGGATTTTCAAACTGGATTTTCTCTAACTACAGAATAGAAAATGGTATGCGTGTTCTTGAACTTGGTTGTGGAACAGGAACTATGTGGAGAGGAAAAAAAACTGAAGTTGAAAACTGTTCACAGCTTGTTCTTTCGGATTTTTCTGAAGGAATGATAGAAACTGCCAGAAATAATTTAAAGGACTATGAAAAAATAGAATACAAAGTAATCGATATTCAGAATATTCCGTTTGAAGATGGATCATTTGATGTCATAATTGCAAACATGATGCTTTATCATGTACCTGATATTCAGAAGGGCCTTTCGGAAGTAAAGCGTGTTCTGAAAAATAACGGAACTTTTTACTGTGCAACTTACGGTGAACATGGCATTATTGAATATTTGTCTGGAATATTACAAGACTTTGGCATAACAGATACAACAAACAAAAACTTTACTTTACAGAACGGTGAATCTATTTTGAAACAAAAATTTTCTTCTGTAGAACGTTTTGATTACAAGGATTCACTTGCCGTTACAAATCTTGATGACATTATAGATTACATTTTTTCACTTTCGGGAATGACTTTACTTAATCAGCTGCCACGAGATGAAATTAAAAAAGTTTTGCAGAAACATGTTGTTGACGATGTTCTGACTGTACCAAAAGAATATGGAATGTTTGTTGCGGCAAATAAATAAATTTAAGCTTTGTCTTCGGAAT
>JAZUKU010000077.1:0-5925 GCA_045643485.1 Treponema sp.
TCTGTTCCGCAAAATCAGATTAATGAACGCAATGCTTCAGTTACAAGCAAAGCAGTTTTTTTCTGCGTAACTGGAGAAGGGTGCCAGTCAGTTCCAAGTCCGTCGTCAGGAGAATCAGCGTGGTCAGGAAGAGTAACAGTCTTTATCTTTACAGAAGGAAATACCCTGCTGAATTTTTCTGCTGCTTCTTCTACAGATTTGCAGAGCATCTGTCCCATTGTGCCAAGACAGCATAATATTTTTGCATTTGGTGAGCGTCTGTGTACTGCTTCAAGAAACTGTCTGTATCCGCCTACAAATGCAACTCTTCTTTCTTCAATGTCCCTTACGTAGCTCTGGTCGTTTGTTCCAAGATAAATTACAACTACGTCAGGAGAAAAATTGTTTTCGTTCCAGATGACTGGTTCTTTGCTAAGCCTTATGCTCAATGCCTTGTCTGTATACGGCCACAGTGCAGGCATTACCCAGTTGTTGTCAGGAATGTTTATTGAAGGGTCAATGTAATGCGAAATGATTCCTATGCCGCTCCAGCTTACCAGATTGAATTCGGCGCCTAAGGATTTTGCAGTTAGCCATGCGTATGCTTTATCGCAGCGTTCTGTCTGTGTGGTAAAAGGGATTTCAAGGCTGCCTTCTACTCCGTAACCGCATGTTATGCTGTCGCCTATGAATTCTATTTTTAACGGAGACGTGGTTGTGGTTTCGTTTGCGGAAGACTGCTGCTGTCCTGCTGGACTTGCTGAAACCGGCGGAATTTGCTTACCGTCAACGGATAATGATTTGAGTCCTGCGGTACCGTAGTGGAGTTCGGAAAGCTTTACTGCTTTTATGATTACTGTTTTTTCAACATTGCTTTCGAAAAGTGTTATTTTGTTTTCGTCCTGCTCAAGTGTTTTTTTCTTTGCAGGTTCGTCTGTGATTCCTTCCCAGAACGAAATGCCTTTGTATTCTTCAGGAGATGTAAGTTCTTTTATGTAAATGCCTATTACTGCCTTGTTTTCTGCATTCCAGCTACTGCTGTCCGAAACTATTACTGCTTCTGCTTTTGTTCCTGTCATGCAAAGCTCAAAGCCTGCTGCTGACCAGTTGAAATATTTTATGCCGTCTTCAATCTGTGTGCGGCCGTACCATTTTATGTCTTCAAAAGAAAGTTCCATGTTTTAATTCTACCACATTGCATGTACAAAAAAAAGAAGGGCCTTCAACGAAAGCCCTTCTTCAATCAGTTTTATAAATGTATTTTTAAATGGGTATTTTGTTGACCGTTTATTAGAACTCATTTCCTTCAAAACGAGGAATTAAGTCTGTAGCTGCTTTTATTTCAGCATCTGTCGGAATATAGTCACTCATTATTCCGTCATTGAACTTCTGGTAGCTCATCATGTCAAAGTAACCTGTTCCAGTTAAGCCGAACAGAATTGTTTTTTCTTCGCCTGTTTCCTTGCATTTAAGTGCTTCGTCGATTGCAACTTTAATTGCATGCGCGCTTTCCGGTGCCGGTAAAGTACCTTCTGTGCGGCAGAAGAATTCAGCTGCTTCAAATACGCTTGTCTGTTCAACTGAACGTGCTTCCATGTAACCGTCAGCATAAAGCTGTGAAAGAATTGAGCTCATTCCGTGGTAGCGTAAGCCGCCTGCATGACTTGCGCTAGGCATGAACTGTGAGCCGAGTGTATACATCTTCTGTAAAGGACAAACCTTACCAGTATCGCAGTAGTCGTAAGCATAAACACCGCGTGTAAGTGAAGGACAAGAAGCAGGTTCTACTGCAATAAACTGATAGTCTTTTTCACCACGGAGCTTTTCGCCCATGAACGGAGAAATAAGTCCTCCTAAGTTAGATCCGCCTCCAGCACAACCAATGATGATGTCCGGCTTGATTCCGTATTTGTCCATTGCAATTTTTGCTTCCATACCGATTACTGTCTGGTGAAGAAGTACCTGGCTTAATACTGAACCAAGAACGTATCGGTAACCTTCGCGGCTTGTTGCTGTTTCAACTGCTTCAGAAATTGCGCAGCCCAAAGAACCTGTACATCCAGGGAAGCGTGCGTTAATGTCGCGTCCAACTGCAGTTTCCATTGAAGGAGAAGGAATTGCCTTTGCACCGTAAGTACGTATTACTTCGCGGCGGTGAGGTTTCTGTTCGTATGAGCAGCGTACCTGGTAAACAATGCAGTCAAGGTCAAGGTAAGCACAAGCCATAGCCATTGCTGTTCCCCACTGACCGGCACCTGTTTCTGTTGTAACGCCTTTGAGTCCCTGTTCCTTAGCGTAGTAAGCCTGTGCAATTGCAGAATTAAGTTTGTGTGAACCTGAAGTATTGTTTCCTTCAAACTTATAGTAAATCTTTGCAGGAGTACCAAGCTTTTTTTCGAGACAGTAAGCTCTTGTAAGTGGAGCCGGGCGGTACATCTTGTAGAAGTCAAGAATCTTCTGCGGAATAGGAATATATCTGTCTGTTTCGTTAAGTTCCTGTTTTGCAAGTTCTGTACAGAAAATACGACTCAATTCATCAAGTGTTACTGGTTTATGTGTTTCCGGATTTAAAAGTGGAGCCGGTTTGTTCTTCATATCTGCACGAACGTTGTACCATGATGTAGGCATCTCGTTTTCACTTAAATAGATTTTGTATGGAATTTCATTTGCACTCATCTTAATACCTCCTCGTGAGTTTTTATTCCGTCGTGTCATTATATAGAGAAAAACAATTTCTATAAATAACCGTTACTAAATATAGTAGCAGTATACATGTTACTTCAAAAAGAAGCAAGAGGTTTTTAAAAGAATTTGTATTTTTTTACTCAGCGTGTATTTCTTTATTCTGCTTGGAATAAACGCATCCGCAATACTGCTGGCGGTAAAGTCCGTATTCTTCGGAAAGCTCAAGTGAGCGTAAGAATCCGCTTTTTTTCTTAAAGTCAGAAGGCAGCCACTTTGGATATTTTCTGGAAGGATTGTCTTTTTCAAAAGAAGAGCAGAGCTGTTCACCGATTACATTTATTTTTTTAGCATCTTTGAAAGGAGAAATTGAAAGTGTTGTGCAGAACCAGTCAAAATTATTTCTAAGTGCATAATCAAAGCTGTAGCGTAAACGCAATTCGTAACAGCGGCGGCATCGTTCTCCGCGTTCAGCTTCTTTGGCAAGCTCAGGATTTTCTCTTGTGCCGACTGCAGCATAAAATTCTTCCGGGTCGTAATTGCATTCAACAACTTTAACATTGTTCTGTAATACAGGCGGAAACTTTGTGTAGAAATTTTTCAGTTCGCTAAGACGTCGTTCATATTCTTCCGGCGGAAAAATATTTGGGTTGTAGTAAAGGACTGTTATGTCAAAAATCTGTGCAAGATATTCCAGTACGTAAGATGAGCACGGACCGCAGCACGCATGCAGAAGAAGCGTCGGTTTTTCTGCAGTATGCTTTTCGTCTGCAGTAATTTCTTTAAGGAGAGAATCAAGCTGTGTCTGGTATATGCTTTTGCTCATGAAACAAGTATATATAATCAGCATAAGTTTTTTAAGTAGAATTAAGTATCTTTTTATTTTTTTGCTGATAGAATATTTTCAGAGGCTACAAATGAAAAAAAATATTTTTCTCACTACTGCAGTTGTAATGATTGTCATTTCCACTTTTTTCATGACTGCATGTGTTTCGTCCGGAAAAACTGATTCTGCAAAAGAAGCTGATGTTCCGGCTGTTAAGGCTGAAGATTCAATCTATGATGAAGCTTCAGGTCATCCGTTTTCGTTAAGCAATTCTTACTACCAGAAATTGATGGATTCTTCGTTAGTAAGTACGGGAAATAATTTCCGCTTAAAGAAAGCAATCGAAAAGCTTAAGTCTGGTCAAAAAACTTATGTTGCGTGTATTGGTGGTTCCGTAACGGAAGGTGCAGGCCCTAAAGTTTACACTCAGGGATATGCGTATCAGTTTAAGACTCTTCTTGCTGAACGGTACACTCCTGATAACGGATCAAACATTGTGTTTACGGGAGCAGGTCTTGGTGGTACTTCTTCCTTACTGGGATTACTGCGCTATGAGCAGGATGTTCTTAAACCTCTTGGCCACACTCCTGACATTCTTGTAATTGAGTTTGCTGTAAATGACGGTGGTCCTGCTGTTAACACACGCTCTTTTGAAGCTCTCGTAAGAAATGCCCTTCTTGCTGACAGCGAAACTGCTGTAATTGCGCTGTATGCCGCAGCAACTTATCCTAACACTCAGGGAACTATGACTCAGACTGCAACTTATTACCGTATTCCTGAAGTAAGTATTTCTGATGCGATAACGGAACCGATTAATGCGGGCATTGTGCAGAAGAATAAATATTATTCAGATTATGTTCATCCTAAGAAAGAAGGCCACACTTTTATGGCTGACTGTCTGATGAATCTTTTTGCAAAGGTTGATTCAATGGAAATAAGGGAAAGTGTTCCTGTTCCTGAAGAAACACTCCGTTCAAAATCACTTGCAGACTTTGTACGCATTTATGATGACGATGAAAATGTAAAGATTCAGAAAGGAAGTTTCTGCGATATTGATGCCAACTGTCAGTCGTATCTAAAAACAGGAAAATCTTTTTTTAAGGAAAACTGGCATAAATCCGGCGGAACAGAAAATGAATCTTTTGTGATGAATATAAACTGCCGTTCACTTTTACTTGTTTACAAAGAGCAGGGAAGCTGGCTTGCAGAAAAATTCGGTAAGGCTGATGTATATGTCGACGGCGTTAAGAAAAAATCTCTTGACGGTGCAAAAGACGGTGGTTGGAACAATTGCGTTATGGAAATGATTATTGATTCTTCAGAATCAGAAGAACATACTGTTGAAATAAAAATGCAGGATGATTCTGCTGACAAAGGTTTTACAATCGTTGGTTTAGGTTACGTAAAATAAATTCAGGTTACTGCTGGTCTTCTTTATTTTTCGCAAATACTGTATACTAACGCCATGAGTACTAATCACGAAATGCAGAAGCTCCAGCAGCTTGCTGAACAGAACGGTCCTTTATGCGTAGGACTTGATACAGATCCGTCATATATTCCACAGAATATTCTTTCTAATTACAAAAGCGCACCTGAAGCAGTTCTTGCTTACAACAAGGCAATAATCAAGCGTGTTGCAGAAGAAAAGAGTGCGTGCTGCTTTAAAGTTCAGATTGCATATTACGAAGCAATGGGGCTTGAAGGTCTTAAAGTTTTTTCCGAAACATTAAAGGCTGTTCGTGAAACAGGTCTTTCCGTAATCAGTGACATTAAGCGTGGTGACATTGGCGCAACAAGTGACGCTTATGCAAAGGCTCATTTTACAGGCGATTTCGAAACAGATATTATTACTGTTAATCCATACATGGGTTTTGATACACTCAAGCCTTTTACTTCATACGCAAATCCTGACAAGGGAAGCAAGGGTATGTTCGTACTTTTGTGCACTTCGAATCCGGGTATGACTGACATTGAAAAGAGTGAACTTAAGGAAGGCGGCTGCGTGTTTGACAAAGTAGGCGCTGAACTTGCAAATATTTCTGCTGAATTCAAAGCTGTTTATCCTGAACAGACATGTTCTCCTGTTGGCGCTGTAGTCGGCTGTACTCACGAAGATGAAGCCAGGACAATCCGTGAACAGTATAAGGACATATTCTTTTTGATTCCAGGTTACGGGGCTCAGGGTGGAGCTGCACGCATTGCCGCAACACTTCTTCTGCATGCTGGCGGAACTGTAAATTCTTCACGCGGAATTCTTTGCGCATGGAAAAAAGATCCTCTTCTTGCAGAAAAGATTGCTTCAAATACGCTTACATTAGGTGACATTGCTGACAGTGCCGGAAGGGCTGCCGTTGCTTCCAAAAAAGATCTGCTCGATGCAAAAGCATTGATAAAATAGCAGTCATTTGTTTAGTAAGAACAGCATTTTTTATTCCCTA
>JAZUKU010000078.1:0-11254 GCA_045643485.1 Treponema sp.
TTTGAATGAAATTGCTCCGTCCCAGTTTTCAGGAGGATTTTCTATAAAGTCTATACACCTGTCAAGCATAAGTGTTGCAGCCTTATCTTCCGGTTTTGAAACAAGAGCTGTATCAAAATACTGTTTGGCAAGTTCAAAAAGTCCCTGTTTGTATAAATCAACGCCTTTCATATAAGCGTCTTTGTATTCTATTGCAAATTCTGTCTGGTCACGGTCTACGGCATAAATTGGAACGGCTTTTGCCTTACCCTTTACCTTTACGTCATCAAGATATCTGAAACAGAATTCTGAATCTATACGCTTTTCATCAGATTCGTTGCGCAGTATGTCTTTTTTTATGCTTTCACTTACAAGAACCTGTGTACCGTAAGTTTTTGTTAGTCCTTCGAGACGGCTTGCGAGGTTTACGTTGTCACCGATTACGGTATAGTCAGTTTTATCTTTAGAACCAAGGCTTCCTGCAATTACGTCACCGTAATGGATTCCTATACCAATGTTGAATTTCATTCAGTTTGGTAAAATCAAATCTTCAAGAGGAACTGATTCAAGAGCTTCTCGCATTTCGTAAGCAGCTCGTACTGCCCTTCTTGCGTTGTCTTCATAACTGATAGGTGTTCCAAATAAAGCCATGATTGCATCACCGATAAATTTATCTACTGTACCGCCGTGTTTCTTTATGATATCGACCATGATTGTAAAATACCTGTTAAGGAAAGCAACAATTACTTCAGGCTTGTTTGCTTCGGAAATATTTGTAAACGAACGTATGTCGCTGAAAAGAATTGTAACGTCACGCTTTTCGCCTACTGCTTCTTTTTTGTTTTCACCTGCTTCTTTTACAAGATCATCAATAATCTGTTCCGGAACAAATCTTTTGAAAGCTTTTCTGATGTTTTTTTCAAAGAATAATTTCTTCTTGAGCATTAATGCATTTGTAAAAATCAAATCTGCTTTTTTTACAGCATATTCAAAGAGTTCCATTTGTGTTTCCGAAAAGTTACCGTCACGGATTATATGTACAGTTCCTATTTCAGTACCATCAGTATTTTTCAATGGAATGAATTTGTAAACTGCCAGTGGAATGTTTGGAATGTAATACCGCTCAAGATGAACCGTATCTTCTATATTCTTTATTACAGGATTTGTTGTATTTGAATTCATAATCCTGTTTTCAAAATCTGATTTACATACTTTTATAAAATCATTTAATGAATCTTCTGGAATTAAGTTTGCGTGAATATGATTAAGTTCAATATATTCTTCATCTTTTAAACAAATTGCAGTCATTGGAATGCGTAAGAAATTAGAAATCATCGTAAGGAATTTTGCTGTAACTGTTTCCAATGAAGATATGTCATTCAGCATTTCGTACAAAGACATGTCTATTGCATTCTTCTGAATGTCTTTCTGCCATATTTTGTTTGACATGTCAAAAAGTTTTCCTTCATCAAAAGAAAGCGATTTTATTTCCGGTGCTTCATAATTGTCATCGAAAGAAACAAGTTCCTGTATGGCAGATGAAATATTCTTTTTGTTTATATATATGATTTTCTGTACGTGTGTAATTCCTTCATAATATTCATCAAAGGCATAGTGTTTTCCTGCATACATTCTTACGGGAATATTCTGAAGTTCCTTTGTTTCGTAAAGAATGCGCATGAAAGCAAATCCTGAAGGAGATGCGTTTGCTGCATTTATTAAAATTAAATCCGGTTTTACTTCAGGAATTGTCTTGAAGAAAGAAACTGCATCTTTTTCAAAAAATAAATCCAATGGTTTATCCTTGAGTTCCTGTTCAAAAATGCTCTGAAAAGTGTTTGTCTGTTCAAAAAATAGGATCTTTCTGTTCATTTATAAACCTTCCTTTGTAATTTCAAGCAGTGTGTTTCTGTCAAAATTATTTTTCCTGATAACTGATAATGCACCTGCTTCAAGATAGTAACTTTCTTCTTCTGGAGTTGCGTCAAATGGAAAAAGGATTACCGGTATGTTTTTCTTTTCATCGTTTCGCCTGAGGTTGTCAAGAAGCGTAAGTCCATTCATTCTAGGCATTTCTACTGCTGAAATGATGAGGCTTATTTCTTTCTTTTTTAGAACATCTAGAGCTTCAATACCATCTTTTGCTTCTTCAACAAAATAACCGTTGCTTTCATATAGCGAACGGATTATATGTCTGGCAAAAATACTTGAATCTGCTACAAGAATATTCTTTACTGTTCTTCTGGCTGCAACTTCTGTACGCTTTAAATCGTAATCCCTTAACCAGGTAAATCTTTTTATAAGTGAAGGAACATTAAGTACAGGAATGATATCGTAATTTTCGTCAATGACAATGCCTTCTACTTCATGAATTCCTTTAAGCTGTTCAGGAACATCTTTTATGTTTTTGTTTGAAAATCCTTCAACAGCATCTACTATAAGGCCAAACTTAAGTTCAAGATATCTTATTATTAAGATAGTATTTGTATCATGACTGTTTTTTGATTCATTGGAATCATATGGTAGAATTGACGAAAGCCTGTATATCCTTATTTTTTCATTTCTGTGTTCAAAATAAGGTTTTTGTGTATCAGTAACAAGTTCCTTATTTGATTTTGATACTGATTCCACTACATAATTTGATGGAATAAAGTATTTGTTATTTCCATGGCTTATAGTAAAACCTGTTTCTGAAGATAAAGATTTAGGAAAACTTATTGTAAATGATGTTCCTGTATCTGTGTCTGTATTAATTTTGAGAATGCCTTTTATTTTTTCAATTTCTTTCCATGCTGAATGAAGGCCAGGCTTTAAAGAAGACAAACCGCTTGTAAAAAGATACATACTGAGTGTTTCTTCATTCATTTCAAGAATTTCTTTTTCACGTTGAGGATAATTGAAAATTATTTCTTTCTGGAGTTTTTCGTAATCAATACCATTGCCGTTATCCTGGTATGTTATTTCTATTAAGTCTCCGTTCTTTTTTGCATATATCCTTACACAAGGAGATGCAATGTTTTCAAATTCATTATCAAGTGAATTCTGAAGAAGAATATTCAGTATATTTGCAAGATGCGGTGCAATTAATTTATCCATCATCAAGTCTGTTTCTTCTATTTCAATCCTGCATTTTTCAGCATAATGCTTAATCTGGAATTCGTTGATTGTATGGGAAAGTCTTACCATTCCTGCTTCAAGAAGCTGCGTCTGTACTTTTTGAAGTAATGATTCAAGATTATTTATTGTTGATGACATGTCCTTGCGTAAACGTTCAAATTCAATACCACAAGTGCTGTCGTATTTTTCAAGTGTAACTGATTCATGTCTTAATCTGGAACGCTGTATTGAAATTTCATCGAAATTCCTGAGCATTTCATTTAAGTTTTCACTTGAAATGATTATGTTTTTCTGATCCTGTATCTTTGAATTTTCAGTATCAGTTTCTTTCTGGGTGTTTGATTCAAGAATCATTCCTGCTGCAATTCTGTCACATTCAATTACAATATTTTCTACCTGATCTGAATATTCTGCATTGTTATACTTTATGGCTTCGATATGTTTTATTAATTTTACGGTAAGATCAGAAAGAAAAGCCTTTACGTTATTTGTAAAGGTTAAGTTTTTTGTGATGATGGCAATAATGATTTCTTCAAAGCTATGACAGATTTTTTCGAGTCCAGTGAAATCCATTATACGTGAATTGCCTTTGATGATTTTAAGATTGTCCCTTATGGAACGGAATTCCTCTTCAGAAGAATCTGCTTTAAGAAAATCAATCTGACGGGAAATCTTATTTGCAATACTGATGTTTTCATTAATAAATGACTCAAGAATTATTTCATTATCCATAATCTACCTCTCTTCTTGAGTTATCTTCTTGTGAAGAACAAATATGTCATCAATACAAATTTTTTCAAGCTTAGGCAAAAGTTTATCGTTAAGCTGTGCAATTTCACTTAATGAAACAAATATGTATCCGTCTTCGCAAAGATAATTTTGTGCAATATTATTTAGAATCTTATGTCTTTCTTCCAATGAAAAATAAATGAATACATTCCTTAAGAAAATAACATCAAATTTAATTTCGCCTAATGATTTAAATGATTCTGATTGAGTAAGATTAATTTGTCTGCATAAGATTGAATTACGTATTTTATCAGGGAAAATAATAAAGTCATCCTTAACATATGGTAATAAAAGATTGTGGAATGATTTTCCGTCAATGTCTCTTAATGCCTGTGTCTTTATATATTTACCTTCTTTAAGGAAATTAAGTTTGTCTGTGTTTATGTCACTTGCAAATAAACAAGTTTCTTTGTTTAACGAATCACATAATAATTTAATGGAATAAGCTTCTTCACCACTGGAACAGGCTGCTGACCAGATGTTTATCTTCTGTTTGTTCGAAATGATTTTATTTAATAGATTAAACTGATTTTCCTCACGAAAAAAATATGTTTCATTAACTGTAGAAGCATTTATGAGTGCATTGATTTCACATTCATTTTCCTGTAATAAGGAAAGATATTCCTGATATGAAATATTCAAATCATCTGTATGCTTATCAATAAAACGCAATATTCCTGCTTTATGAGTTTCCCTGAACTGGTTACCGGTTTTCAGAGATGCAAGGGAAATTATTTCATTGATTGTTTTCTGATCAGAAAAATCTTTTTCGTTAATCATTAATTCACCTGTTTTTCCGTGATGTTTCCAGAATATTCAGTATTCTTTCTGGAATTTTTGTTCTTGGAAGAACTTCTTTAGCTGCACCAAGTTCAATTGCTGCTGCAGGCATTCCAAATACTATGCAGGTTGATTTATCTTCAACTATTGTGTAGCCGCCGTTTTCTACAATTGTCTTGCATCCTTCAGCACCATCCCTTCCCATTCCGGTAAGAAGTACTGCAAGAAGATTGTTTTTATATAAACTTGCTGCATTCCTGAACAATACATTTACTGCGGGACGTAAAAAATGTTCTTCTGCTTCATGAGATAATTCCATTATTGGAAGCCCGTCAGAATCGATTGATGAAATTTTAAGATGTGTATCTGCAGGAGCCATGTAAATAGTTCCAGGCATTGCTTTCTGTTCGTCTTTAGCAAGTTCGAATTTAATGTTGCTGCAAGTTGAATTAAACCAGCGGACCATGTTTTCATCAGCTCCAATTTCTATGTGCTGTACTAAAAGTACTGGAAGCGGGAAATCTGTTCCCAAGCCTTTTGCAACTTCTACAATACAATTAGGTCCTCCTGTTGAAGAGCCTATTACAACAAGTTTAGGATTTTCAAATTTCTTGCATTCATTAACAGATGAAGTTGGAATTGTTTCTGAAATTCCAAGGCCATTTATTTTTGAAACAAGCTGTTTCCAGAAATCAAGTGTCATTGTGGCAAGTTTTGGTTTTGTTATGAATAATCTTGCGCCTTTTTCCAATGCCTGAGATTTTATGCTTTCGTCTTCAGATAAAATTACTACCGGTATTTTCAATTCAGACTGTACTTTTGCGCAAAGTTCAAGTCCATTCATCAACGGCATGTCATAATCTGAAATAATCAAGTCGGGCGAAAACTGATGTGCTGCTTCAAGAGCCTTGACTCCGTTTGAAACATTGCAGACAATTTCAAAATTACCAAGAGAAACAAGATTCTGTTCAAGCATTGTACGAATGATTGCAGAATCATCTGCGATAAGAACTTTCATAACTGGGGCTCCTTCTTACAGAAAGAAATAACTTTTTTATTTATTGAAATGATATTTAATACAGGAATATTTTCATTTTCATAAAGAAGATATCCTTCTGTAAATATATCATTATCTTTATTTTTATTTTGTGTGTAAGATTCATCGGGAATCAAAAAGAAATCATCAATACGCGTAACTTTAAGGCATAAATCATCTGAATCAGTTTTAAAAACTAAAAGCAGATTAGAGTCAGTATCATCTGAGTTTTCATTAATCAATTTGCGGAAATTTACTGCTGAGCAAATATTGTTATGGAAATTGATTACACCTTCAACAAAAGGAGGCGCAAAAGGAAAATCAAAAATAGCTTCATCCCTTAAGATATTTACAATCTGGCTTTCCCTTATGCAGTATTTTGTTTCACCTATATAAAAGAAAAGCCATTTTGTCTTAGGAATAATAATTTCCTGTTCATCTTCCTGAGGCACTTCCGTACTGTTGATTTCAGAAATCTGCTTTAATGCTTTTAATGCCATATCAGTTACGCTTATTTCTTATTGTTTGTATCATTCTGTTCTGAATTCAATTCTTCGGCAATTATCCTGATGTTTTCTGACGCAGAAGAAATATTTTCTGTTGCTACAGTAAAGTTGTCTACACCGGAACTTATTTGCTTTAACGTGATGAGAATCTGGCCGTTTGCAATTGACTGCTGCTGTATGATGCTTGTAATTTCCTTTGCAGAATCTGCTGTAATTTCAGCTGCATTCTTTATGTTCATGAAGTTTTCTTCAAGAGATTTTGCCTGATTGCAACCATCGTTGATTTTATTTGTACCGCTTTCACTGGAAAGTATAAGGTTATCACTTGTCTGCTGAATCTGTGTAATCTTTTCCTTGATTTCTTTTGTACCGTCAATAATTCCATCTGCAAGACGACGTATTTCTGTTGAAACAATGTAGAAATTCTTTCCTGCTTCACCTGCACTGCTTGCTTCAAGTTCTGCATTGAATGCAATGATTTTTGCCTGGTCAGCAACACTGTTGATGAATGTTACGATTTCCCAGATGTTGTTAATCTGGTCACTTAATGATTTGATTCCTGCTATTGTATTTTTGTTAGCCTCAAAAATTTCCATAAGCTTTTTGACGTTTTCAATAAGTGCATCTACGCCGTTCTTTACGTCATCAGATGTTTTATTGGCAACAGAATTTACGTCCTTGATTCTTGAAACTATATTTTCTGAAAGTGCGTTTGTATCTTCCATAGTTGCTACAATTTCTTTTACTGATGCAGACTGGTCCTGACTTGTAGCAGCATTTTCTTTTGTTGCTACAACAAGATTCTGGCTTTCTTCAAAAAGTTTTGCTCCAAGCTTATTTTCGTTTTCATGCATTTTTCTCATTACGAATGAAATGAATACTGCACTAAGGAAACATAAAATCAAAAGGACTACGATTATTACAACAACCTGCTTAACAAGACTTCCTGTAAAGTCACTGACAGGTCCCTGTGCTATGGCAAACCAAGGTGTTTCTCCAATCCGGCTTACTGAATAATATGTATTCCTGTAAATTTCGGCTTTATCTTCATCGTTGAGGAAAACGCTTGGCTTTAAGTCATGTGCAAAATCATCTTCTTCAAAGAAATTCTTTTTTAATACATCGCGTTCATCAGGGCTTGTAAGGAAAAGTCCGTTTGAATCTACAATACGTACAATTCCATTTTCTGAAATATTTACTGCTTCAGCAAGGTCTGACAGTGCAGCTATTGTCATATCAAGACCTACAACGCCAACAGGTTTTTTGTTTTCATTCATTACGGCTTTACTGAATGAAAGATTTATTTCGTTTGAAGCTTCATCAAATGCAGGTTCAAGATAAATAAGTTTTCCGTTTGCCCTTACTGTATCAATAAACCAGTCTTCTTCTGTCGGTTCCCAGTCTTCTTCCGGTTCCCATAACGGTGTTTCAATATATGTACCGTCTTCAAATCTTGATTCGGTTGTTGCAAAATAAAGTGCATCTGCATAATCACTTGAATGTTCAAAAACAGAATCAGCAAATGTCTGAAGTTCTTCATCTTCCCTGTCTTCAGCTGCAAATGTTGCAAAAGATTCTACGCACTGAATGTCAGGAGAAATTGTGAGCATGATTTCATTACACAAATCCTGTATCTGTGCAAGGGAATCATTTTTGATTTTGCTTTTGATAAGTGTTGAAGAAATAATTGAAAATGTTACGCTTGCAAAAATTGCAATAATAAGTAATGGAAGTACGCTTGTAATGAATACACGCAGTGAATTCTTTGAGGCTTTTGTTTTCATTGTCATCTCCGATAAAAATCTATTAAAAGTATAACATATAATTGAGTTTGAGTATACGACAAGTAAATTCTGTATGTAGTAACTCTATTTGCTGAAGACTATGACTTCATATGGACGCAGTTTATATTTTTTTCCTTTTAATATATGGAATTCATAATTTGAAAGGATTTCTTTCTTTGCATACGGAGCTATGTTTTCATTCAGTACAAATGAAGTATTTTTGTTTGAAAAATTTCCGAACACTAAAAGTCCTTCTCCGTTCTGCAGAGTTCTTGTAAAGCAGACTATTTTCCGGCTGTCTGCAAAATAAAGTTCCGGCTTACCGTATATTGCTGCCTGATTTGTTTTCTTCAGTTCAAGAATAGTCTGATAATATTTATAGACTGATTTACTGCTCTGCATGTCTATTGCTGCATTTATTTCGCTGTAGTTTGTGTTCATGCACTGCCATGTTGGTGCACCTTTGTTAAAGCCTGCGTTAATGCTGCTGTCCCAATGCATTGGTGTTCTTGCGTGGTCTCTTGCGCCAAATCGTACACAGTTGAGTGCAATCATTTTTGGAATACCGTATTTTGTAAGCATATTGAATATGAAATGACTTACTGGATCCTTAAAGTCATCAATTGTTTTTAAATAAGCATTTGTCATTCCTATTTCCTGTCCCTGATAGATGAACGGTGTTCCAAAACCAAGGAAAGTAATTGTCGGCAGGAATGTTGCTGCTTCGTAACGGTACTTTTTTGTATTTATTCCAAAACGGCTTACGCTTCTTGGATTGTCGTGATTTTCAAGAACAAGTGTATTCCATCCTGTTTGGAAATTTTCAATCTGCGGTCCGAATAGTCCCTGTTTAAATTTTTTAAGGCTGAATGTTTTTTTGAAGAACTTGATGTTGTTGTCGCTTTCAAGATGTGCAAAGTTGAATATTGTATCAAGTTCATTGCTTTCCTTTGCAACATATTTTCTTGCATCTTCTTCGTGAGGATTGTATGACTCGCCTACTGTATAACTGTCGTATCTGGAAAATGCCTTTTCATTAAGTTCCTTTAAGAACTCGTGCATTCTTGGACCGTCAACGTAAAACTCTTCTCCAGTACCGGCAATTTTCTTTTTCCCGTCGCGTAACGGATATGCTTTTGAAAACATGTTGAATACATCCAGACGGAATCCGTCTACACCCATCTGGAACCAGTAATTGAAAATGTCTGCAGCTTCCTGACGAAGAGCCGGATTTTCCCAGTTAAGGTCTGCCTGTTCTACACAGAACATGTGAAGGTAATATTCATCTGTTCCTTCGATACGCTTCCATGCTGAACCGGTAAATGTTGAGTCCCAGTTTGTAGGAGGATAAATCTTTTTGCCTTTCTTTTTTCCTTCGCGGATTATGTAATAGTTACGGTAAGGACTGTCTTTGTCTTTAAGTGCTTTCTTAAACCATTCGTGTTCTATTGAGGAATGATTTATTGCTATGTCCATTATAACTTTTATTTCCCTTGCATGACATTCTGCAAGAAGATTCTTAAAGTCATCGATTGTTCCGAATTTGCTGTCGATGTCACGGTAGTCGGAAATGTCGTAACCGTAATCGTAATCAGGAGATTTGTATAACGGAGAAAACCATATTGCCGTAATGCCGAGCTGCTTTAAGTAATCAAGCTTAGAAATAATTCCTTCTATGTCACCCCAACCGTCATTGTTTGCGTCCATAAAGCTGAAAGGATATATCTGATAGACTACTGCGTTTTTATACCATTCTGTTCTCTGCATGTTATTCTCCTTGTTAATGTCCTTAACTGATATTTTCCAATACTTTTTAATTACCGTCAATTTTTTATAAAAAGAATCAAATTAATAAAAAAGGAGTTAATTTTTATTCTTTAATTTTATATACTTTTAATGAGAATAATAAAAATGGTGCTGAACGTGAAAAATTATTAAGCCAGCAGAAGGAAGCTTTTAAGCAGCAGTCAATTATATGTTGCTAAGAAAAACGGTAGTGAAGGTCATTATTCAAATAATCAGCAGGTAAAAGTCTGGATTGAAGGTTTGGGCGAAGTTGATTTTGACGAACTTGTTTACTATCTTGGCTGATTTTTAATTCTCTAACAATTTCCTTACTTCTTCAAGTGTAGGTGGATTCAGTGGCAATGGATAACGTGAAATAGCCACTGATGAACAGGCACTTGCAAATCGGACAGTTTCGTCATCACTCATATTATTGAGTAATGCATAAAGACATCCGGCTTTAAATGTATCCCCTGCTCCAAGCGTACTTTTAACATCAGTTTTAAACGGCTTCATATATTTTGGAGGCTGTCCTTTTCTACCATAAATCATTTCATCTCCACCGCGTGTAATAATGACAAGGCCTTCTGTCGTGTCTGTCAAAAGTTTATATGCTTCTTCTGCTGTTTTTTCTTTATAGTGGTTGTTCAGACATTCAGCACGTGAAACGATATTTATTGCCGCATGCTGATGAAGATATTCAGTGTGAGCACAGTCGATTGTAACATAAGGTTTATTGTATTTTACGCAAAGTTCGCCAGCTGCTTTTGTTGCGTCCAGGAAGAACGGATCAATTCCGCAAACTTTCGCATTTTTAATATCATCTTCTTTTGGCATGTTCCATGGCTGATGTGCTCCCGGCTGGTAAAGCGACTGGAAAAATCCCATTGGTGTTCGGACAAGCCCGTCTACAATTACGTAATCCATAAGACCAACATAGTTTGGATCAAAATAACAGGATGAAAGGTCAACAGATTTGTCTTTGTAAAACTCACGGAGCATTGGTGCAACTTCTGTACCAATCTGGGTACCGTCAATTTTTACTCCAACGCCAAGACTTGCTAAAACTGTAGCTGCAGTTCCAGTTTCGCCACCAGGGAAAAAATATTTTGCTGAAACTTCACAATATTCATCCGCATGGAGAGGACCGGCTTTTAAATAAAAAGAATGAGTTCCTAAAATCTGTCCGTGCATGTAGATTTGTGTGTCCATATTGCCTCCGTATGTTTAATATTAACCTGTAAAACTTGATTGAACAGGTATAACGCCTCCAATTTTTGAAGAGGGCGTAAACTCTATTTCACAATCTTCAGTTCGCTTTTCCAGCCTGCAATTTCAACAATAAAATCATAGTTTTTGAATTCTTCTTCACCAACCGGCTGATTTCTTTTGCTTTTTGCAAGTTCGATGATTTTGCCGTCTTTATCCAAGAAACGGTTTCTGGTTCCTATGCGGCGAAGATAACAGTTTGCATTTTT
>JAZUKU010000079.1:0-4314 GCA_045643485.1 Treponema sp.
GCTGGGTATTGGCTGTATAAGCGATTATGAACCGCAGCCACTTCTCGTAAACTCACACCACGGAAGCTTTGCAATTACAACAGTCGGAATCGTAACAAACAAAGAAGAACTCATTAAGGAAGTACGCGAAAATTCATACACACACTTCCTTGAAATGACAGGCGGTGAAATAAACCAGACAGAACTTATCGTTACATTAATTGACCGCAAGAAGACTCTTCTTGAAGGCATTCAGTACGTTCAGGAAAAGATTAAGGGCTCAATCACAATGCTCATAATGACACCGGAAGGCATTTACGCTGCACGCGACAGGCTTGGACGCACACCTCTGCAGATTGGTAAGAAAGAAGGCGCAATATGTGTTTCTTTTGAAAACTTTGCATACGTAAATCTTGGTTATACTGACTGTCACGAACTTGGTCCTTCTGAAATCTGTTTCATTAACGCAGACGGTTACAAGGTTCTTCAGCAGCCAAAGAAGGAAATGAAAATATGTACGTTCCTGTGGATTTACTACGGTTATCCTACAGCATCATACGAAGGCGTAAATGTAGAAGTAATGCGCAACAACTGCGGACGCTATCTTGCACGCCGTGACAAGGAAAGCGGCATTCAGCCTGACAGTGTAGCAGGTGTTCCAGACAGCGGTACTCCTCATGCAGTAGGTTATGCAAACGAAAGCGGCATTCCGTTTACAAGACCGTTCATCAAATACACACCTACATGGCCAAGAAGCTTTATGCCTCAGAATCAGGAGCAGAGGAATTTAATTGCACACATGAAGCTTATTCCTGTTCAGCCTTTGATTAAAGGTAAGAAAATACTTCTCATAGATGACTCAATCGTACGCGGAACACAGCTTCGCGAAACAACAGAATTCCTTTACGCAAGCGGTGCCAAGGAAGTTCACGTAAGGCCTGCATGTCCGCCAATCATGTTCGGATGCAAATACCTTAACTTCAGCCGCAGCAAGTCTGAACTTGATCTTATTACAAGACGTACAATCCAGGAATTCGAAGGCGATTATGTTACTGATGAAGTACTTAAGGAATACTCTAATCCTGACAGTCCAAAGTATGAAAAAATGGTAGAAGCAATAAGGCAGAAGCTTAACTTTACATCATTAAGATATCACCGTCTTGATGACATGCTTGATGCAACTGGCTTAGAGCATTGCAAGCTCTGTACATACTGCTGGAACGGCGAAGAGTAATCTGTAACAGGCTGATTGTAAATAAAAAAAAAGCTTACTGCAAACATCTGCGGTAAGCTTTTATTTTTTTAAGGATTAATAAATGTCTTCAACAACAGTTTCCGGCGGCACGTCAAGAAGCTGCGGATTCTTAAGATATTTGCGCAGTTCGTGAAGGGCAGAAGCATAATACTGACCGTCGCATATTCGTTCATCAACAACTACGTTAAAGTCAAGGAAATGCTTACTTTCAACTTTACCTTCTGAATTAAGGACATTTTCGTGTCGTGCAGTACTGAATGCAATGAATACAGGAACGTTTCCAAAGTTGTAAAGGTGATGGTAAACAGGAGCAATTCCAAGTGAACCCATTGAAGTCATAACGCATGAACCATGGAAAGGACTTAAGTTTGTCCACGCAACAGGCAGAAGTCCGTGGTAATCCATCCAGTTAAGAAAACCGACAGCAGCTTTCATAAGCCAGCGCGGCATTACACCAAGAGCCTTTGCAAAGTTGTCAAAAGCGCTTGGCTCTTCAACTGAATTCTTATAGTCAACAATCATTTTGTTCATCTGATTGTAAACGTCATTAACAGTATCTGTAGGCTTAAAGAAAAACTTCATCATTGTGCCCGGTGCGTTAAGTGAAAGCTCTTTCTTAACTTCCATGTCAATCTGAATGTCATTACGGGCATAAACACGCAGTCCGCTCAAGAATCTGTTTATTCCAGGCTTCTGCGAAATAGTGCGGATGTAAGCTGCATAGAATACATGCATTGCACCAAAACCAGGCATTCCTTCAGCACGTTTTTTGTGTACGAATGAATTTATTGCTTCAAGGTCAACGCTTTCATTAAAGTAAATTGTTGCACCAGAACGTACAGGCATTATGAAAGGAGCAACTGTTGAAAGCGGTTCCAGTGAGCGTAATTTCCTGCCGTCTTTTCTGTCGCCAAGTCTTTTTTTATATTTTTTTGTCTCTCTGCTGTCTGAATTTTTAGTGTCTTTCATATATTGAATTCTAAATCCGTTATATTTTTATGTCAAATTTTCACTATTTTATACAGTTTATGACATTTTGTACCTTCAAAGTCCTTTGGAATTGAAGCTGCAGTCCTGTCGATGCACTTGATTTCAGTACCTTCCGGGAGTTTCTGCCTTAGTGTATCTTCGTCAAACGCTAACTTTGTGCTGTTTGTAGAAAAGTATAGAATTCCGTCCTTGTTTAAGAGGGAAATGCAGTCTGCACAAAGAACAGGCCAGTCGCGGTTAATGTCCAGAACATTAAAAGTCTTTTTGCTGTTTGAAAAAGTAGGCGGATCAAGAATTATTATGTCAAAAAGAGAAGTTTTTTCTCCTGACTGTATACTTTTTTTAACAGTTTCAGATTTTTCCTTAAGAATCTGAATGCAGTCACCGCGTGTAAACACATACTTCTTTCTGTCACTGAATCCGTTAAGCTCAACGTTTTCCTTAGCCCAGTTAAGGTAAGTGTTTGACATGTCTACTGATTCAACAAAAGATGCATTTCCCTGACTTGCGTAAACAGAAAAGCTTCCCGTATAGCAGAAAAGGTTTAAAACACGCTTGTTGTTTGCATTCTGCCTTATTTCTGAACGGAGCGGGCGGTGGTCAAAGAAAAGGCCCGTGTCAAGGTAAGAAGTAAGGTCTATTTTGAAAAGCTGTCCCTGTTCCTGAACAATACCTGTTATCTTAGGGCCTGCTGTTTCATCATTTTTTTCGTACTGATTGAGGCCTTTCTGCTTTTTACGCTGCTTTTTTACTATGTGAGAGGGGTCTGTCCCCAGTGTTTCGGCTGCAGTCTGTGCCATAAGTTCAAGCCATTCGTCTTCTTCCTTTTCGTCTTTTTCGTAAGGGCGTTCATAAAGGTAAA
Source organism: Treponema sp. (assembly GCA_045643485.1). GTDB lineage: Bacteria > Spirochaetota > Spirochaetia > Treponematales > Treponemataceae > Treponema_D. The sequence goes on from JAZUKU010000079.1 coordinate 3,087, forward strand.
GAACAGCGTATGTTCTAGCTTTTATTTCTTTTTCTACAAGCGGGTCGTTTGCTGTAATGCGTTCATTCTGTTCAGCAAGGAATTTTGCACATTCTATTGGGGAAGTAACATCTTCTGGCAGGAATTCGTAAATGTCCAGCGAAACTGGTACTTCCGGAATGTCCCTGTCGTAAAGCCTGTAGCAGCTTATTCTGTTCTTGCGTGCCCATTTGCGCAGTTCCCTGTATTTTTTAGCCAGTCTGTTTCCAAAAAGTTCAGCCTGGTATCCGTTTTTATTTTCCATTTTTTCAGTTTACCAAAATGCGTGGAATATTACAAATATTTATGTCCTGCAGAATGTGACTCTGTTGTTAATAACAGTCATTTTCGCTATAATTACGCAAAAATAATTTACTGGAGCAATATCATGAAAATCTGGGAAACAGGCGCATTTCTTGAAAACGGAAAGTTAGTTCCAAGTTCAGCAAAATCCAATGCCGCTGACGGTGCCAAAAAGACTATGGCATATTCAATTTTACAGAAGCATAACACAAGCGGTGACGACAAAAAGTTAAAGATTAAATTCGACAAGATTACTTCTCACGATATTACATACGTTGGAATCATTCAGACAGCACGTGCATCCGGTCTTGAAAAATTTCCTCTTCCATACGTTTTGACTAACTGTCACAATTCCCTTTGTGCTGTTGGCGGAACAATTAACGAAGATGACCACATGTTCGGTCTTACCTGTGCTCAGAAATACGGCGGTATTTATGTTCCACCACATCAGGCTGTAATCCATCAGTTTGCACGCGAAATGCTTGCTGAATGCGGTGCTATGATTCTTGGTTCAGACAGCCACACACGCTACGGTGCTTTAGGTACAATGGCAATTGGTGAAGGTGGCGGTGAACTTGCAAAGCAGCTCCTCAACAAGACATACGATGTTGCTTATCCTGGTGTAGTAGCAATTTATTTGACGGGTTCGCCAATACCTGGTGTTGGCCCACAGGACGTTGCTCTTGCAATAATCAAGGCTGTATTTGACAGCGGTTACGTTAAGAATAAGGTAATGGAATTCTTTGGACCAGGCGTTTCAAACTTAAGTGCTGATTTCCGTATCGGAATTGACGTAATGACAACAGAAACAACTTGTCTTTCTTCAATCTGGAAGACTGATTCAAAAGTAGAAGAGTGGTATGCAACACACGGACGCGCTTCTGCATATAAGGAAATCAATCCTGAA
>JAZUKU010000080.1:0-13340 GCA_045643485.1 Treponema sp.
TATACAATCGGTTTTTCAATAGATACTCTTGCAATCGAACGGTGGCAGCGTGACCTTGACGTATTCATAAACAAGGCAAAGGAACTTGGTGCAAACGTAATTGTTCAGAATGCAGGAAACAGCATTGAAGACCAGAACCGCCAGCTGATGTATCTGTGCGAACGGAATGTAGATGCAATTGTTGTACTTCCAAAAAAAGCAGACGCCATTACGGAATCAATACAGAAAATAAAGGCAAAGAATATTCCTGTTATTTCATACGACAGGCTTACGCTTAATGCAGACATAGACCTTTACATTACGATTGACAGTGAAAAAGTTGGTGAGGAAATGGCAAAAGGCCTTCTTTCAAAAACAAAGGGGCATTCATGGTACCAGATACTTGGTCCGGAAGAAGACTACAACATGACTCTCATCAAGAAAGGCATAAACAATGTCCTCAAGGGAACTTCAGTACATATACAGCATACATATTATACAAGCGGCTGGAACTATGACCTTTCGTATCAGGAAATGGTGCGTCTTCTTTCACTAGAAATGATTCCTGATGCAATCATATGCGGAAATGATGCAGTTGCATTGAGTGTAATCCAGGCACTTGATTTATATTATCCTGACCACCACATACCTATCTGCGGACAGGATGCAGACATTGCTTCTTGTCAGAACATAATTGCAGGCAAGCAGGACTTTACCGTTTACAAACCGATTACAAAGCTTGCAGAAACAGCTGCCGTATATGCCGTAAGCCTTGCAAAAGACAACAATGTTTCTGATATGACAAAGGATTTTGATGTAATCGACAACGGCATTAAGAAAGTTCCTGTAGTCTGGCTTGAACCTCAGTTTGTAGACAAGTCAAATATGGACGAAGTCATCATAAATTCAGGCTTCCATACGTATAGTGAAGTTTACCGCAGATAGCATTTTTTCAGTCTATAATTAGCATTTTTTAAAGCACAATAAAATCCTAATGTTGTACTGAAAAAAAACGCTGAAAATACCCTAAAAAAGCAGAAAATAACAAAAAAATGTAGAAAGTCGCCCATAAAATCACACTTTTTTCCTGTAGTATGATTGTCGGAGGAAGTATTCCCCCCTAATCACAATTTATAGGAGTTTTCTATGAAAAAACTTATTGCTGTTGCATTAGTAGCTCTCACATTAACAAGTGTATTTGCTGCTAAGACAAAAGTTGGTGTATCTATGCCAACAAAAGACTTACAGCGCTGGAACCAGGATGGTTCTAACATGAAATCACAGCTTCAGAAGGCTGGTTACACAGTAGACCTTCAGTATGCTGCAAACGACATCCCAACACAGGTTTCACAGATCGAAAACATGATCACTGGAAAATGTAAGGTACTCGTTATTGCTGCTATCGACGGTTCAGCTCTCAAGAACCCACTTGATAACGCAAAGAAAAAGGGCATCAAAGTTATCGCTTATGACCGCCTTATCATGAACACAGATGCAGTTTCTTACTATGCTACATTTGATAACTGGAAAGTAGGTACAATCCAGGGTACATATCTTGAAGACAAATTAAACCTCAAGACACGCAAGGCTTCAGATCCAGTTTACATGGAACTCTTTACTGGCGACCCAGGTGACAACAACATCAACTTCTTCTTTGGTGGTGCTATGGAAATCCTTAAGCCATATATCGACAGTGGCGTAATCGTTGTTCCATCAGGACAGACAGCAAAAGCTCAGTGTGCTACATTGAACTGGTCTACAGAAGAAGCTCAGAAGCGTATGGAAAACCTCATCACATCTAACGGTTATGGTCCAAAGGGCAAGAGACTTGATGCAGTTTACTCATCAAATGACTCATGCGCTAACGGTATCACAAACGCTCTTATCGCTGCAGGTTATACAAAAGACAACTTCCCACTCATCACAGGTCAGGACTGCGATATCATTTCTACAAAGAACATGATCAAGGGAACACAGGCTATGTCAGTATTCAAGGATACACGTACATTAGCTTCAAAAGTAGTTGAAATGGTAGACGCTATCTGTAAGGGAAAGAACCCACCAATCAACGATACAAAGACATATGACAATGGTGTTGGAGTTGTTCCATCATTCCTTTGTGAACCAGTTTACGGTTCAGCAGAAAACTACAAAGACCTTCTCGTAGATTTTGAAGAATACACAGAAAATCAGTTGAAGTAGTTTAACGAAAGTTGTTCCCGGTAACGGGAGCACTTTTGGATGTGCAACAAGGCTGGTTCTTTAATCTACATTTTTTACGGTAAAAGAATCAGCCTTTATTTTATGTAAAGTAAAAAAGTAAAAGTAATAGTAAAAAATGCATTTGCATTAAAAAAGGGGTTCCAATGGCAAAGACATTATTGGAAATGAAAAATATTACCAAGGTTTTCGGTACTGTAAAAGCATTAAGTAACGTTAACCTGAAAGTTGAAGAAGGTGAAATCCATGCCCTCTGCGGTGAAAATGGTGCCGGAAAATCAACTTTAATGAATGTATTGAGCGGTATTTACCCATACGGTACATATGGCGGAGATATCGTTTATGACGGTGATATTTGTAACTTTCAGACAATCAAAGACAGTGAAGCAAAAGGTATTGTAATTATTCATCAGGAACTTGCTCTTGTACCGCTTCTTTCAATCGGCGAAAACATGTTCCTTGGTAACGAAAGAGGTACCAAGGCTAAAATCAACTGGTCAGAAACATTTGATAAAGCAGATGAACTTTTGAGAATGGTTGGCCTTAAAGAATCATCAAAGACATTAATCAAGGATATCGGTGTAGGAAAACAGCAGCTTGTAGAAATTGCCAAGGCTCTTGGTAAGAACGTAAAGCTTCTTATTCTCGACGAACCGACAGCATCCCTTAATGATACAGAATCTAAGCATCTTCTTGACCTTCTTCTTGAGTTCAAGAAACAGGGAATGACTTCAATTATCATTTCCCACAAAATAAACGAGCTTTCTTACGTTGCAGATAAGATTACCGTTATTCGTGACGGTGAATCTATTACAACTTTAGATAAAACAAAAGAAGCCTTCTCTGAAGACACAATCATTTCGGCAATGGTAGGACGCAGTCTTACAGACCGTTTCCCTAAGCGCGAAAGTCATGTTGGAGAAGTTTGTTTCGAAGTAAAGGACTGGTGTGTTGACCATCCTGTATTCGATGGCATTAAGGTTTGTGACCACGTAAACTTCAATCTTAGAAAAGGTGAAGTTCTTGGTATTTCAGGACTTATGGGTGCCGGCCGTACAGAACTTTCAATGAGTATTTTCGGACGTTCATACGGTGCAAACATCAGCGGTCAGCTGTTCCTTAACGGCAAGGAAGTTAAGTTCCTTACAGTAAAGGATGCAATCAAGGCTGGATTTGCTTATGTAACGGAAGACAGAAAAGGCAACGGTCTTATTCTTTCTGAATCAATTTCAAAAAATACTACGGCTGCAAAACCGGAAAAGATTTCCAAGAATTACGTAATAGACTTTGACAAGGAAAAAGCTTATTCCGTAGAAATGGCTAAGGAAATGCATACAAAGTGCGCTTCCGTAGACGAAGATGTTGGAAACCTTTCGGGCGGAAACATGCAGAAAGTTCTTTTAGGAAAATGGCTGTTCGCTGAACCGGACATCCTTATCCTTGACGAACCGACACGTGGTATTGACGTTGGTGCTAAATACGAAATCTACTGCATTATCAACAAGATGGTAGCAGAAGGAAAATCAGTAATCATGATTTCTTCTGAAATGCCGGAAATCCTTGGTATGTGTGACCGTATTTATGTTATGAACGAAGGTCGTATGGTTGCTGAGATGGACGGTAAGACTGCTACTCAGGAAAAGATTATGACTGAAATCATCAACTCAGGTAAATAAACAGAGATATAGGAGAATAAAATGTCTGAATCAAAACTTAATGTTAAAAAGACACTTAAAGATAATACAATGCTTTTAGTACTTGTTGGCGTAATGATTCTTTTCCAGATTCTTATTACAGCTACAGGTCACGGTTCTTTGTTTGCTCCGGCAAATATTACAAATATCATCAGACAGAACTCATACGTTGTAATTCTTGCAACTGGTATGCTGCTTTGTATTTTAACTGGTGGTAACATTGATTTGTCTGTTGGTTCTGTAGTAGCACTTGTTGGTGCTCTTGCAGGTGTATTTATTGTTAACTGGGGTATGCCAATTGCTCCTGCAATCATTCTTTGTCTTATTGCAGGTACATTGATCGGTGCTTTCCACGGTTTCTTTATCGCTTACGTACACATTCCGCCGTTCATTACAACTCTTGCCGGTATGCTTTTGTGGCGCGGTGTTGCAACAATCGTACTTGACGGCCGTCCAATCGCTCCGTTCCCGGACAATTACCTTAAGCTTTTTGAAAGCTTCATTCCAGCTACAGAAAACGAAGGTACAGTATTCAGCGTAACAATGGTTATTGTTGCAATCTGCTGTGTTGTATTCGTAGCAGCTGAAATCCTTAGCCGCATCAAGAAAATCAAGAAGGGCTATACTGTAGAATCTAAGCTTTCATTCATCATCAAGACTGTAATCCTTTGTGCAGCACTTATCTTCATCGGACAGTTCCTTGCACGTGACCGCGGTCTTCCTGTTGTTCTCATCCTTCTTGCTGTAGTAGTAGCTCTCTACGGTTACTTTACAAAAAATACAGTTCCAGGACGTTACCTGTATGCAATCGGTGGTAACGAAAAGGCAGCACGTCTTTCTGGTGTAAATACAGACAACGTTATGTTCTTTGCATACACAAACATGGGCTTCCTTTCAGGTGTTGCTGCCCTTGTTACAATCGCACGTCTTAATTCAGCCCAGCCAACTGCAGGTCAGAACTATGAAATGGATGCTATCGCTTCCTGCTTCATCGGTGGTGCTTCTGCATACGGTGGAACTGGTACAGTAACTGGTGCCGTAATCGGTGCCATCTTCATGGGCGTTTTGAATAACGGTATGTCTATTCTTGGTATTGACCAGAACTGGCAGCGTGCCGTTAAAGGTTTGGTTCTCTTGTTAGCTGTTATCTTTGACGTTGTTTCAAAGAAAAAGAAAGCAAGTAAATAAGGAAAAAGTTCTTCAAAATATATAAATCGGTCTTTTTTATTATAAAATTGGCTGTAGCCTCCATTATTTTGAAATAACAGAGCTTTTACTGGTAAGGTTTCCCATCTAGACCTTACCAGTTTTTTTTTGCCTTTTTTTATAACTTTTTCAGAATATTTTTAGTTTTACTTGAAAATCGTACAATTTTGCAATAATATTTAGGTATGTTCGTTTCTGTAATACTTGATCCGGGCGGAATTGACAGTGCCCGTTCATTAGTAAATGTCCTCATTAACAATGGCTTTAAGAAAATTCAGAGAGCCTGCTGGGAGAGCATGTCTGTTTCAGAAGCTGACATTACCACATTAAAAAAAGAAATTGACCGTGTTACAGATTATTACGATACAGTACGCATCTACCAGTTCCCTGTAAACAATATGTTTGTAATTACAGAATTAAAGCAGAAGAAATGGAAGCGCTGCCAGATAAAGAACAGTGAACCAGCTGCAAAAGCTCCGGCAGGTATGCCTTCAACAGGAAGAGTTGCCGTTCGTCAGGCTGCAGTAAGGGCTGTAAGACCAGCTTATTCAGGAAGAACTGTTGCAAGACCGGCTGCAAGAACAGCAATGCGTCCATCTGCCGTAAGAACAAGACAAGTCAGAAAACATTGACAATCCAACAGTCTATTTTCCTCATTCAGTATACTTATTGTATCCTTTTGGGTATAATATTATTTAAATTATAAAAGGAAGTATTATAATGCTTGAAGATTTAAAAGAACCAATTGACGAACTGAAAGAAAACATCATGGACGTCTGGGGGCGTCTTTGACCCGGATTCAATCGAAAAGAAAATAGCCGAAAAAACAGAACTTACCAATTCTCCTGACTTCTGGAATGATCAGAAAGCTGCAGAAAAGGTAATGAACGACATTAAGCTTTTAAAAGGCCGTGTAGAACCATGGCGTGAACTTATCAAGCAGATTGACGACATTGAAACAATGTACGAACTTGCCCTTGAAGAAAATGACCAGAGCCTTGAACCTGAAGTAAGGGAAATGCTTGAAGCTTCACAGAAAGAATATGACCATCAGAGCATACTTAATCTTTTGAGCGGAGAAGTAGACAAGAACGACTGCTTCCTCAGTGTACATGCAGGTGCCGGTGGAACAGAAGCATGTGACTGGACATTCATGGTAAGCCGTATGTACCAGCGCTGGGCAGAAAGACACGGTTTTAAAATCAACATAACTGATCAGGAAGAAGCAGAAGGCGGCTTAAAGTCAATCAACATGCAGATTTCAGGTGATTACGTTTACGGTTACCTTAAGGGCGAAGCAGGCGTACACCGTCTTGTAAGAATAAGTCCTTTCGATGCAAACGCACGCCGTCATACTTCATTTACTTCCGTTTACGTTTTCCCTGTTCTTGATGACAGCATTGAAGTAAAGATTGACCCTAAAGACCTTCGTGTAGATACATTCCGTGCAGGCGGTAAGGGCGGTCAGCATGTCAATAAAACAGACTCTGCCGTACGCTTTACTCATCTGCCAACAGGTATCGTAGTACAGTGCGAAAGTGAACGAAGCCAGCTTATGAACCGCGCAACAGCAATGAGCATTTTGCGTTCAAGGCTTTACGAATATTACAAGCAGCAAAAGGAAGAAGAAAACATGAAGTTTGCTGCAGAAAAGAAAGACATATCATTCGGAAGCCAGATTCGTTCTTACGTATTCCAGCCGTATACAATGGTTAAGGATCACCGTACAAAGTTTTCTGTAGGAAACATACAGGGCGTTATGGACGGAGACATTGATCCGTTCCTGGATTCATACCTGTCTGCTAAATGGAAGGGACTTCCAACAGGCGGTGATGACGATGATGACGATATTGAATAGAAAAGCCTCAAGGGTAGATTTCTGAAGATGAATAAAGCTGTAAGAATAATAGTAATGACTTTACTCATGACGGTTGCTGCAGGAAGCATTAATGCATTCGCAGATGACTGGATTCTTGCAGCACAGAAATTTACTCTTCCACAGCAGGATGTTTCTTCTTCTTCACTGGAAGGTGTTTCAACCTTACTGCCGCAGCTTATTCTTGAACAGATTGTTACTGGTGGTGACAGGGTTCCGTCAAGCAGGGAAATGCTTAGCAGAAAGACAGAAATCCTGTTAACGGAACGCAACAGTCTTTTTGTAAAACTTTCAGCTGAAGTTAAAAAACGGGATTCCATTCTTTTCACTTCCGGAACTTCTGAAGAAAAAGCAAAAAGTTACGAAGATTCCGAAAAAGCAATTCAGGAATATCAGAAGCAGATAAGTGAAAATCTTGAAAAAACAGAACATCTTAAGGAACTCTACAGGGAACAGATAGAAAAGGAAGAAAATTCCGAAAATACTTATTCAGAAGAAACTGATTCTTCAAAGAAAAAAAACATTAATTTCTTTTCACTGTTCGGAAAAAAAGATGAGGAAGATGAAATTGAAATACCTCCTGCAGAAAAAATAGTTCTTTATAAAAATGATTCATATTCACTGTTTGTTACGGATGAAAATACTGCTGAAGCGGGAATAAAAAGCAGGGAATATGCAAAAGCCGTAACAAGTCAGAAAATACAGGGTGTTCTTACCGGTTCAATAGTAATGTATGGAGATTACATTGCAGTTACATCAGAATTATTTATGTTTCCCGGTGCTGTTTCCCTTGGAGTAATAACGGAAGTAGGAACTGTTGCAGACTGTGTACAGATTGCAGAATCAATAGCATCTTTCTTTTCTCCAAGAATATATACAAGCATGCCTGTTGATGTTTATATTGAACTTGAACCGCCTGAAGCAAGATACAATGCAAAGATTGCAGTTGACGGTTACGTATATTCATCATTCCCTGAAAAATTGAGAATACGAAGCGGCGTGCATACAATCGAAGTTGAATCAAGAAATTACAATAAACAGACAATCGTCTGGAATTTTAAGGATACACGTTCTTTCCTTGTACATGTTTCCCTTACAGAAAAAAACAATGGTGAACTGAGTGTTTCCATGCTTATGCCTTACGCAGGATCTTATCTTGTTAACGGTGTATTCAGTCCGGAAGAAGAACCTCTTTCGTTTAAAACAAATGTTACTGTAAACGGACAGCCGGCACTTGGTTATTTTATGACCGAAGAATCTTCTGTAAAAAAAGTACGCAAGGAAGTAGAAGATGAAAAAGGAAACAAAAAGAAAGTAACAGAATTTGAAGAAAGCGGAAAAATTGGTGCTTTTTTCTACATTCCGGAAGCCCTTATGGTTCCAGATTCATCTCTTGTAGTTAATATTAAGCCTGTAGACAATGTACTTGAAATTGACAAAAGAAGAATTGCAATGTACAGGGGATACAGTGCTTTGCTCTGTACGCTTCCTGTAACATTCATTGTTTCCGGCAGGTCTGATGCTCTTGAAAAGGCAAGACTGGATCCTGGCGTATGGAAAATAGCAAAATATGCTTCAATCGGAGTTTCTGTAGCTGCGGGCGGGTTCTTTGTTTATGAACTTGTCAAATACCTTAAGGCTGCAGAAAACGTTATTCCTGAAAATGCAAGAAATATAAAGAGCGGTGAAAAAGAAAAGCTTGATGCCCTTTATTCCGAGTACAGGGAAAACAAACGGATTGAAGAAGAAAAAAAGGCTCTTGAAGAAAAGGCGTCAGAATATTCTGAAGAAGAATCAGAAGTAACTGCTGCAGACGCTGCTGAAGCAGATGAAGAAAAAGTTCCTGAATCATCAGAAACAGTTGAAACTTTGGAAACTGCGGAAGAAAATAATGCTTCGGAGAAAGCCGGAACCTCTGAACCTTCAGCTGAAGTAACGGAAAACTTAGGAGAATAAAATGGCAAAAACATCTTTCAGTGAAAAATTAAAATCGCTCTTTGGCGGAAGTAAAAAAATAGATGAAGCTTTTTTCGAAGATTTGACAGATGCCCTTATTGAAGGAGATATTGGTGCAAAAACAGCAATGGAAATTGTAGATGCACTTGAAGATAAATGTAAGTCTGAAAAAATAGAAGGCGAAGAAGCAATTACTGCAGAATTAAAGAAAATGCTTCTTGAGGATGTAAGGGAAATAAATCTTATTCCGGAAGAAGGTAAAACTTCTGTATATATGGTGCTTGGTGTTAACGGAGTAGGTAAGACAACAAGTGTCGCTAAAATGGCAAAATATTATTCAGAAAAAAAAGTTCCTGTAATTATGGCTGCTGCAGATACATTCAGGGCAGCTGCAGTTGATCAGATTGCAATGCATGGAGAAAAACTCGGTATACGTGTCGTTCAGCATCAGATGGGAAGCGACCCTTCTGCCGTAGTATTTGATGCATGTGAAGCTGCTTCTGCAAAAGGCGGTGCGCTTGTTCTGGCAGATACTGCAGGACGACTTCATAACAAGGAAAATCTTGTTAACGAACTTAAAAAGATTGACCGTGTAGCAGGAAGCAAGGCAAGTGAAGGCTGCTATAAAAAAATTCTTGTTGTTGATGCAACTACAGGACAGAATGCAGTTAGACAGGCTGAAGTATTCAATGATGCAGTAGGTCTTGATGCCGTAGTCCTTACAAAATATGATTCTACGGCAAAAGGCGGTGCAGCAGTTTCAATCGGAAGGGAATTGGGGTTACCGGTAGCATTTGTATGTACCGGAGAACACTATGAAGATATAGCATTGTTTAATGCTGAAAAATATATTGATGAATTTTTAGGTAAATAATTTTATGGATTTTGCCAAAGCCATTCTGTATTTTTATTTGATTTTCCCAGCCTTTAATCCTCAGCAGAGTGAGCTTATTTACAAATTCGGTAAGGAGCAGCTTCCTGTCAGCAAACAGATTGTAATAAGAAAGGAATTGATGAATTATCTTTTTCCTCTTGAGCAGGCAGAATACATAATTCAGGATGAAGAATTAACAGAAGAACTTGCAGAAGATTTTACAGAAGAAAATATTGTTTTGGAAACTGAAGAAGCTTTTCTTGAAGAAACTGCACCCGTTTTTCCTGACGAAAGTGACTTGATCTTTGAAGAAGGAGTTCCTTTGCCTGACGGTCTTGAAAATCCGGAATTTGGTCCGCAAAGTGCCGGCAGTGAACTTCTTGAAAATACTGATGAAGAAAAATCAATTGCAGAAGAAATGTTCATTAACAGTATGAACAAGCTTTCGCTGTTTAAATACGGAGAAGAACAGTTTGCTGTTAATGACAGGAACAGCAATAAAAGAGTACTTGTAACTGTAAATAAAGATACTGTAATCCGCATTCGCTATGATGAAGATTTTTATTTAAAGGACAAAATCATCTGGAAAAATGCTTTGACATTAAAGGATTCTGTAATTCTTTCAAAAATTACTTACGGTTATTCAAAAGCAGGTGACGGTAAAAAAATCGTTATAGCAAAACAGGAAGAATATCCTCAGGAAAAAAGACTGATTGAGCATGTCTATGATAAAAACGGAAATCCTGTAGAAATAATTTATTCTCATTTTGAACAGAATACTGATAAGTATGAAAAGCTTATAGAAGAAGCAAAGGAAGAATTCAACAGACTTAATCCTCTGGAAGAAAAAACGGAAACAAAAACAGAAGCTGTTCCTGATCAGATGGAAACATCTGCTGCATCAGATAATGAAGAAACATCTGAAGAAAACCCAACACAGCCTGAACTTCCTCCGGAACAGACAAGGGAAGAAAAGCTTAATGAATACCTTGCAAAAATAGAAGTTCCACAGAATAAAATACAGGACAGAAAGATTGTCAGAAAATATGATGCCCAGAACAGACTTGTTTCGGAAGAAGAAGCTGTCGTTTACGAAGAACCTGACCCAAAAAGACGCGGACAGAAGATAAAGAGGTCCGGTTCAAAAAAGAATGTATATACGTATACCGCAAAAGCATCTGTTCCAGATTACATATTCTATGAAAACGGAAAAATGCGAATTGCAGTAAATTACATAGATGAAGATACTTACGAACAGACACTTTATTTTGAAAATGATTTCAGCGTAAGGACCCGTTACAATCACGGAAGAAAGACAAGGGAAATATTCTATTCCGGAATTACAGAACTTAAGAGGACAGATTTTGAATAACAGAAAATCATTGAACTGGATATTCTATATTTCTCAGCGGTTCAGCAGGGTTGACAGAAAAGGACGTTCTGCCGTAACAAGTACGCTTGCTGCTCTTGGAGTATGTTTTGGCGTAATGGCGCTGATCGTAACAATAAGCGTAATGAACGGTTTTCAGATGGAATTTAAAGACGCAATCATGGAAGTAAGTTCCTATCATATTCTTGCTTCAAACGTAAAGTCTGATGAAGAATTTTCAGACTGGTGCACTAAGGAAAAAAGTATCGTAAGTGCAGTTCCGTTCTACGAAGCACAGGGACTTATGGTCGGCAAAAACGGCAAACAGAGTGCTGCTTTGATAAGGGCTGTTCCGGAAGACATACTTGAGATTGATAAAGGCTTTGAGTCTCAGCTTAAAATGATTTCGGGAACATTTGATTTATATGATAAAGATAAAATTCTGCTTGGCTATAATCTTGCAAGGGAACTTGGCGTAAAGCCTGGAGACAAAATTTCACTTCTTGCACTAAGCGGTTCCAGTGATGTAGCACTTCTGTCAAAGGAACGTCTTTTTACTGTAGCCGGTACATTCTTTACGGGCTATGGCGAAATTAATTCATCTTATTCTTTTATAAACATAGCAGCCGGTAAAAAATATTTTGGACAGTCAACAGAAAAGACTTACGGAATTAAGCTTACTGACAGCGGAAAGGATGCAGGTATTATTTCTTTGATAAATAAAGTCTTTCCTGAATCAGAATGTGAAAGCTGGCGGTCATACAACAGGACTTTCTTTGGAGCACTGCGTATTGAAAAGAATATGCTCATGCTTCTTGTATTCCTGATCTTTGTAGTCGTTGCCGTAAACATTTACAACGCAATGCGCAGAATGGTTTACGAAAGACGCGAAGAAATTGCAGTTCTTTCTGCATTAGGTGCAAGCCAGTCTCAGATACAGACAGTATTTGTAATGCAGGGATTTGTCACAGGTGTGAAAGGAGCTTTACCGGGGCTTCTTCTGGGGCTTTTTGTCTGCATGAGAATGGAAACTGTTTTTACTCTGGTTTCAAAAGTTCAGTACTATGCTTCGTATTTTATTGCAATGATTTTTTCTCCACAGAGTGCAGCTTCTCTTGCCGAAAATCCTATGTTCAGTGTATATGCCGGAATACCTGCAAGAATGTTTGTTTCAGAAATTATTGCAATTACTTTCTTTGGAATATTTTCTGCATTGATTGCTTCATGGGCAGCAAGCAGAGGCGTTTTAAAATTAACTGTAGCGGAGGTTCTTCGTGATGAATGATATTATTGTTCAGGTAAATAATCTTGAAAAAACATATAAGAGCGCTGGTGAAGACCTTACAATCTTAAAGAATCTGAATATGTCTGTTGCAAGGGGAACAAAATGCGTAATCGTTGGCAGAAGCGGAAGCGGTAAATCTACTTTGCTTAACATAATAGGCGGACTCGACAGCGTAACTTCCGGTACAGTAACGGTTGACGGTCAGGAAATAAGTTCAATGTCAGAAGATGAACTTACAGAATACAGACAGCATTTTCTTGGACTTGTTTTTCAGTTTCATTATCTTCTTAAGGATTTTACTGCTCTTGAAAATATATTCCTTCCGGCTTATATGGCTGGCATGAAAAAAAGTGAAGCTATGGAAAAGGCACGCATTCTTTTAAAGGATGTAGGTCTTGAAGACAGGGCAGAACATCTTCCGTCACAGCTTTCTGGTGGTGAGCGCCAGAGAATTGCTGTTGCCAGAAGCCTTATAAATGATCCGCAGCTTATTTTAGCTGATGAACCGACAGGAAACCTTGATCCTGCTAATGCTGCACTTATAGGAGACCTGCTTTTTTCGATGGCAGAAAAATACAGCAAGACGCTTATTCTTGTAACACACGATATGAAAATTGCTTCAAGAGGTGATGTCCGTTATTTCATAGAAAACGGAACTCTTGTACAGGAAAACGTATGAATATAAAAGCAAGCCTGCTTTATGCACGAAAACTTATTTTCCCTAAGTCCTCTAAATTCGAAGCAAAATCAAATGCACACAAAAGCCTTATAGGTGCAATGGTCTGCATAGGAATAAGCCTTATTCCGCTTGTAGCAGTACTTGTAATAAGCGACGGAATGATTGAAGGCATAACGGGAAGAATGATTGGACTTTCCACAAG
>JAZUKU010000081.1:0-5964 GCA_045643485.1 Treponema sp.
CGCTGGAATCTTTTAAGCGAAGAAGATTCAGAACGCATACTTAACGGCGGTGAAATGGAGTTTGCAGAAGAAGCATTGATGCAGGCATTCAGTCCGTTTACGTTACTGCCACTCGACAATCTTGATACAGACCCGTTCATGCTGACTGAAACTTCTCTGAACAGTTATCTGACTGCAGTACAAAGTTCAGGAACTGCAATGACTGTTAAGGATGGGGTCCTTGCTTCTTATGCGAACGACACATGGTATGTAATGATACGCGGCATTCTTAGCAAGAAAGGTGCAGCACTTGCCAGTAAGGATAACGGCATTACTGAAATATATAAAACATGCGGTCAGTACGAAAAGGATGGAACCCGTTTTGTTTATTCAGGAACGCCTTTCAACAGCCATCAGAGTTCAAATTCTGCAACAAAAGAAATTACGATTATTTCAACTGTTTCAATGCTCGCGGTAATCATCATTCTGTTTATTGTATTTAAATCTCCTGTGCCAATACTGCTCAGTGTTCTTTCAATATTAATTTCAATCGTAACCGCAATATGCGCAACGCTTGCCGTTTTCCATAAGATGCATATCCTTACGCTTGTATTCGGTACATCACTTATTGGCTCTTGCATTGACTACAGCCTTCATTACTTTACGCACTGGGCTGGAAACGAACAGCTTAATTCCGGTCAGGAAATACGCAGTCATCTTCTGCCTGGACTCATAATGGCAATCGTTTCGTCTGTGCTTTGTTTTGCAATACTGTTGTTTGCTCCGTTCAATCTTCTTAAACAGATGGCGCTTTTTTCGGTAGCAGGATTAATAAGTTCATTCTTAACGACTGTAGCAATTTATCCTTACATTCCGCTTCCTTCCGGTGAGCGTAAAATAAAACTGCTTGCTGTAATCAAACAGTCTGAAAATCCACGCCGTAAGAAAATCATCGGAAGAATAGGTGTAACGGCATTGTTTGCATTGACAATTCTTACGGTAATATTCTGCTTCAACAAATTTAAAATTCATAACGATGTTAACAAACTGTATACAATGGAAGGCCGTATTCTTGACGATAAGATTGAAGCTACACAGATAACAAAATACAATCCGTCCGGCTGGTTCATCATACGCGGTAATTCAGAAGAAGAAGCTTTGCTGAACGAACAGAATCTTTGTTCCCGCTTAACTGAAGTCCTTTCCAATTCTGAATCAAGCGGCTTTATTTCGACAACGCTTTTTATTCCTACAATTGAATCGCAGAAAAAATCCAGACTCGCATGCCGTAAACTTCTTGAACTTGCACCAATGCAGTTTGAAGCATTAGGCTTTGATCCTTCATGCGCAGAAGACCTCCGGAAAGAATTTGATTCTTCAGAAAATGATTTCATTTCGCTGGAGAAGGGAAACGTTCCTGAGTTCATACGTTCTTCAATATCAACGGCCTGGCTTGGCAAAATGGAAGACGGATATTATACAGTCGTTATGCCGAACATTATAAATGATGCTGGTGCAATGAAAGAAATTGCAGAAGCACAACAGAATGTTTTCTTCGTAAGTAAAATTGCAGACATGGGAAGCGATCTTGATAACCTTACCAATATGATTTTAAAATTCTTCCTTGCAGCATATGTCGTAATGTTCATCGTTTTAAAATTCTTCTACAACTGGAAGCAGTCACTGAAAATTATTTCCATACCGCTTCTGATTATTCTTGTAGCAGCTTCAGTGTTTGTCCTTTCAAATACCAACCTGGAATTCTTTTCGGTAACTGGATTGATTTTAGTATTTGGTCTTGGGCTTGATTACATAATCTACATGATGGAAAACGAAAAGGCTCACACTGCAGACACACGTACTCTTGAACCGTTTGCGATTCTGCTTTCGTTTGTTACGACTGTAATTTCTTTTGGTGCACTTGCGTTAAGTACATTCGTTCCTGTTCATCTGATGGGGCTTTCGATTTTCATAGGACTTTCTACGGCTTATGCAAGTTCAATGCTTTACGACAGGAGCCTTTGATGAAAAAAAATATTTTCACTTCAGTTACCAGATACGCTTTTCTTTTAGCAATAATTTTATCCGCTTCAGTGTTTACTTCATGCGCGACTGTAAAAAAACTTCCGGGACTGGAAAAGGTTTACGTAACGAATACAAAACAGATAAATCTTCTGCCAACAGAATGCATTGCTCAGCCGCTCGATTCAATAATGCAGCTGAACATAACCTTCGAAGAAAATAGTTTTTCCGTACTGACATACATTCAGGCAGACGAAAACATTCTCTTTATGGAACTGATGAACGACTTCATGATAAGCATGGGAACTTTGGAATACGACGGAAGCTCAATTCAGTTTGACTGTGCAGCATTTCCGTCGTCGCTTAAGCCGGAATACATAATCAACGACTTCCAGAATGCATATTATTCAGCAGGTGAATTAAAGAAAAATCTTAACGCCTCACGCTTAATCTTTGAAGAAACAGCAGAAGGTGAAGTTACAAAGCGTTTTGTAAAAGACAATTCAAAAGTAATAGAAGAAATTACAATCACAGCGGAATCAGTAACAATAAAAAACTACCTCCGCAATTATGAATACACGCTTTTCTCTGCAGAGTAATCATTTAACGTTTTCAGTTGATTTCAACAATATTATACGATTGTATATCTCTTGCAAATTTAAAATTAGTGACATATACTTCAAGTATCAAAACAATTATTTTGTTTTGCAGATGAAAAAGTCTCTCTCCAATAACAAAATATTCTTTAAAAATCAAAGACCGGTCACACAAAGACCGGTTTTTTTTTGCCCAAAAATATTTTCGTAAAACAAAAAAAAGCGCCCCTCAAAAGAAGAGCGCTTTTATCAGTTAACAAATTATCTTAGTCTTCACGCATTGAAGCAAACGGGTCAATTATTCTGTACATTTCACGAAGCTTCGGCTTTTCAATTTTGCCAGTAGGGTTACGCGGAACCTTTGCAAAAATAATCTTGCGTGGACGTTTATATTTTGGAAGTTCCTGGCAGAATTCATTGATCTGTTCTTCTGTCAAAGTATATCCTTCCTTTACTTCAACAATGGCTGTTGCAATTTCACCAAGACGCTTGTCAGCAAGACCAATTACTGCTACGTCTTTAATTTCATTCATCTTGCGCATAAAGTCTTCAATCTGAACTGGATAAATGTTTTCACCACCGGAAATGATAACGTCTTTCTTGCGGTCAACAAGCCATATGAATCCGTCTTCATCCTGCATTGCCATATCACCAGTGTAAAGCCATCCTTCAGCATCCTTAACTTCTTCAGTAGCTTTAGGATTCTTATAGTATTCAACCATTACGCCAGGACCAAATACTGCTAATTCACCAACTTCACCCTGCTTAACAGGATTGCGTTTTTCATCAACAATCTTGCACTTCCATCCGTAACCAGGAATACCGATTGCGCCAACCTTGTGAACGTTACCAACACCAAGGTGAACACAACCAGGCCCAATACTTTCAGAAAGACCGTAGTTAGTATCATAATCGTGATGAGGGAAATACTTGAGCCAGTCAGCAACAAGCTTCTTAGGAATAGGCTGAGCACCCATGTGTGTAAGGCGCCACTGACCAAGCTCGTAATCAGAAAGCTTAATTTCTCCGCGGTCAATTGCATCAAGAATATCCTGTGCCCACGGAACAAGCATCCATACGATTGTACATTTTTCATCACTTACAGCTTTGATAACAGGCTCAGGCTTAGTACCGCGAAGAAGAACTGCTTTGCCTCCGCTTACAAGTGAACCAAACCAGTGCATCTTTGCACCAGTGTGGTAAAGAGGCGGAATGCAAAGGAAAACATCATCCTTAGTTTGACCGTGATGCTTCTGTTCACACTGTGCCGAATGCATCAATGCCTTGTGTTTATGAAGAATAGCTTTAGGAAAACCAGTAGTGCCGGAAGAAAAATAAATTGCACCATAGTCTTCATCAGAAAGCTCAATGTCAGGATTTTCACTTGAATAATTCATTGCGCTAAGAACATAGTTGTCTGCAAAAGTAGGACCGTATCCTTCACCAACATAAATCAGTAAACGGTGAGCAATAATCTTGTCAGAAATAGCTTCAAGACGGCCAATAAATTCCGGACCAAAAAACAAAACGCTAATGTCTGCAAGATTAAGACAGTAATCAATTTCATCAGAAGCATAACGGAAGTTCAGCGGAACAGCTAGGGCACCAGTCTTAAGAATACCAAAATAAATCGGCAGCCATTCAAGACAGTTCATCATAAGTACACCAACTTTGTCTCCTTTATGAACACCGCGTTCAATCAGATAGTGTGCACAACGGTTAGCCTTTTCATTAAAGATACGCCAGGAAATTTCACGACGGTAAGGCAAGTTTGGTTCCGGCTGAGTCAAGTCAAATTCCTTCCATGTGATTCTGCGGTTTTCCTTAACTTCCGGATTCAATTCAACTAAAGCGCAATCGTTTCCGTACAGATCGGCATTGCGTTCAAGATACTTTGTTATTGGCATTTTATTTCCTTGTTTATAAACTTTTTCAGTTTAGGCATCTTTAACAATACTAAAAAAAAATAATTTATACTAGAGAAGAATTTTACAGACAGATTTTTTTCCGGAGCGTATTTAATTACGGCACGCAGTAGCTTCTGTCAAACAACAGTATTATGTTTCATCCCGGCTTTCCGCACTTCCGCCATACGGCTCCATTCTTCCGTTTCGTTTCTCTTCACTCCAGAACGGCTCCACTCCGCTTCGCCGGTGCTCCAATCCGGGCTAAGCTTATTCAAATATTTTTATACTTAATCCATTGACTATAACCTCAAAAATTATTATCAGTAAAAGAAGGAATTACTTTTCATCAGGCAGCAGTTTTTTACAGAGGGTGTATATGAAAAAAGCGATATCTCTTTTAACAATATTAATTCTGTTTGCCACATCAATAACTGCATCATCCTTGTTTCACCGCTATGACGAAAAGCATTTCAATAAAGCTGTACAGCAGTTGCTCGGCCACAAGATCGAATCTTACGAACAGAAAATCATTGACGCAACATATCTTTATTACTACGAAAAATGTAACAAGAAATGGACAAAGGAAACATGGGAACCTGCGGTAGAAAAAGCATATAACCTCTGCTGCAATAAAGCTGCTGTTGCAGCATCAAAAGCCGGTGAAGCAGGAGAAAAGCTGTTAAAAGCTATAATCGTTTCCATGGAAGATGCTGCTGATTCAGTAAGCAAGTGGCTTAATGAAAAAAGTACGGAATACGATAACCGAAAAAACAATTGATTCCATTGCTTTAGTCAACTGTCATCATATCTATAATCTATCCCCCAGTAAAATATCTCCTTATATTTGAACTGTGTAAAAGTAATAATTTCTTAGAATTTTCTCGAATTTATTGAAATTTCTTGAAATATTATTGAATTCATCGCAAAATATCTAAAAAATTTAAAAAAAAGTGAAAAATTTGCGGAAATTTGCTGAAAAATTTAATTTCGCTGTTGACACTTTTTTGTTTCAAGTATATATTCTTTTTCACGTTCAACGCACAACTGCAATGAACACCCGCAAAAACGAAGCTTTTTATTAAGGAAAAAAATAAAAAATCTTCGTAAAGTGGTTGACTAAAAGATTTATTTTGTAATATAATCTTTATCACTCGCCTCTAATGAGGAAATGAGTAACTGTTATTTGAAATAAAACAGGGAAGGAAATGAAGACGAATTAAGGTTCAGCTAAATAGCAGAATCTAAGTAAGGTCAGCACAAGAAATTAAATGCAAAAGTTATTCTAATCAGAATAACTTCCTCTTTTAGCAAATCAGCTAAAGATTCCATTTTAGAAATAATAATGGGGTCAGGAAACTTAATGAGAAAATCTCTAGCCTTCGGGCTAAAGAATATATCATGGAGAGTTCGATCCTGGCTCAGAACGAACGCTGGCGGCGCGTCTTAAGCATGCAAGTCGA
>JAZUKU010000082.1:0-25597 GCA_045643485.1 Treponema sp.
CATGTTTCAAGAATTACCTTTTCGATGATTTTTTTACCGAGAATCTTTTCCTGTTCGCGGAGAGCCTTAGTTACTTCTGCAAACTGATCTTCAAGTTCAGCCCAGTTGTGGTCTTTTACAAGGCCTAAGTCTACAACAAGGTCAACTTCATCTGCTCCGGCTTTAACTGCATTTACGGCATCAGTTTTCTTAAGCTCTGTACCGCCTGCTCCAAGTGGAAAATCAATTACGGTACATACTTTTGTTGCTGAACCCGCAAGAATTTTTGCTGCGAGCGGAATGTATACTGGATTGATGCATACTGACGCAAATCCATAAGAACGTGCTTCCTTACAGAAAGCTTCTGTCTGTTCGTAAGTAGCTGTCTGAGTAAGGAGTGTCTGGTCTATCATCTGTGCCAACTGTTCTTTATTCATAATTTTCTCCAAAATAATTGATTTACAGTTCATTCTATGATATTTTAAAGATATATTCTAGAATTAGTGAGGTACCACAATGGCTTACAAAGTAACTGACGCATGTGTTAACTGCGGTGCTTGTGAAGGTGAATGCCCAGCAGGAGCTATCAGCGAAGCAGACGGAAAGCGCGCTATCGATGCTGAAAAATGCTTAAGCTGTGGAGCTTGTGCAGGTGCTTGTCCAACAGGCGCTATCGAAGAAGCATAAGTTTTGCATTCAGCAAACGCTAAATTCAGGTTCCTGTAGTTTTTCTATGGGAACCTGTTTTGTTTAGCGGAAAACCTCATTTATTAAAGGGATTGATATGTTAAAAAAAATTGCAGCAGGTTATAAAAAGCTTTTTTCTACGGCAGCAAAAATCATATTGCTTGCGTTATTGTGTCTGGCAATTTCATTTATATTCGTATGGCCTCTGTGGAAATGGGCAATGACTTCCCCTTCTTCTTACAGCATGCTTCTTTTAATTCTTGCAGCGCTTCTTTTGCTGTGGTGCTTTTACAGGTCAATCAGAAAAAACGGAATAAATGCATTTATCCTTAATGCGTTGAAGCTTTTGATTATTCTAGGCGGAATTGCAGGATGCATACTTCTTGTGCTCAAGGGTCACAGGCTTATTTCGCTTGCAGTACTGTTTGCAGCATTCATTCTTTACGGAATTGTTGCATTCGGAATAAAAAACAGGAAAAGTCAGGAAAAAAATTGAACTTAACAAAAAAAGCTTTCCTGATTCTTTTAGTTACACACGCTGCTTTTTTATACGCACAGAATTTTCCGCAGATAGAAAAACTCGAATCAAAGAACATACTTTTTTCGCAGTACCAGACTGATGTCCTTGAATCAAACAAACAGGCCGCAAAGGGACAGAAAGTTCCGCAGATTGTTTACGCATACAAGGCAACTAAAGACGACACAGTATTTACAGTTTCTGCACGCTGCTCAATTACTTACGACACTCTTGTTACGCTCAACGGCATTGCTGAATCAGGTGAATATCTTGAAGGAAAGACAATTCTTCTGCCCGTAGCAGTTGGACTTTTCATTGCAGAAAAGCCTGAAAACACGATAGAAATGCTGCTTTCCAAAGAGTATCTTGAAACAACACAGTCTGGAACACTTCCGCTTTATGAGATTAACGGAAGGCGCTTTTTCTTTATCCAGGGAGCAAGGTTTTCTCCTTCATCAAGGGCATTCTTTCTTGACAGCACGATGCGTCTGCCGATTGAACACAGCGTACTTTCTTCACCGTTCGGAATGCGTGTAAGTCCAATTACAGGCAACTGGAAATTCCACAACGGAATTGATATGGCTGCCCCGGAAGGCACATCAGTTTTTTCATGCAAATCAGGCAAAGTTACGAACACAGGCACAAACAGCACTTACGGAAATTTCATTACTGTTACGCACAACAACGGAATGAAAAGCTTTTATGCCCACTTAAGCAAAATACTTGTTGAAAAAGGAATGCTTGTTGCAGGCGGAGACCTTATCGGTAAAGTAGGTCAGACAGGTCTTGCTACTGGCCCTCACCTTCACTTTGAAATCATAGTAAACGGTTCAAACGAAGATCCGGAAAAATTCTTCTGAGCTCAGAAACACTGTAAAATCAACGCTTAAAGCAATACATTAATAAAAAAAAGTTGAAGGTTTTGCTTTTTTATATTAAATTATAAGAAGGAGTTTATCGGTTTATCCGAACATATTAATATGAGCTGTAAAATCATTAATAAAAGGCATTTGATTTTTCTCATTCTAAGTACATTCATTGCTGTATATTCTTATGCAGAAACTTTCCGTGTACATTCTGTAAAAACAGTTGACGTAAATGAATCAGCCACTCCGGAAAAAGTTGAAGCAGGCATCAATGACGCAGTAATAATTGTACTTCCAGAAGACATGTCCCTTATACAGGGAGTTGAACTTTCTTTTAAAGTTCCTGATACTGTTGCTGAATGGACTGATTCAGTTGCATGGAGCTTTTATGATGAAGTAAAGCCTGAACCTTCCGCAAAAAACATTGACTACAGCGGAATACGCGGTAACCTTCAGACTTTCAATTCTAAAAACCTTAACATACAGGTTCCGCTTACAAAAGAAGCAAAATCTTCAATCAGGAAAAGTGCATATGCAGTTCTTCTTGACAAAGTTCCGCAGATCATCAACGGAAAGCTTTTTTTACGCATGCAGCTTGCAATGAAGGGCGTTCCGGAAGACATAGACAAAACGGACTTTGTAATTACTGTAAGGCCTATTTTCATAGACAAGGGAAAACTTACAGTTTCCGCAGAACCTCCTGAAGAAACTGAACTTAAACCGTATACGCTTTTCATTGACGGTCAGACTGTTGAATATGACGAAAAAGGATTTATTCTTGATACCGGCACCCATACGGTAAGCCTTGTAAGCGATTTTTACAGAAACGAAACCCGTACAGTTACGCTTGAACAGGGACAGAAGCTTATCCTTAACGTAAAACTAAGGGATATTGCCCCTGCACTGCAGATAAATGCACCTGCTTCTGCAGAAATATACCTTGACAACGAAAAAATTGAAGATTCACACAAACTTATTGCCATAGAACAGGGAGAACACGAAATCCGCTTTATAGTCGGCGATTATGAAACTGTAAAGACTGTAAATGCCGTAAACGGAAGGAATTATACAGTTTCCCTCACTCTTGAAGCTGATATTTCTGAAGAAGAATAAATTTTTTATAAAACAATTAAAGAAATTGGACTTATTGCCGATATATATAATACCGGGTGTTCAATTTTATCCCCTCCCACCCATTGACACCCGGTTGCCTGATGGGCATGGCCGGCGTAACTGCCGGTCTTTTTTTTTGTCCGGAAAACGCTAAAAACTTGAGTTTCGTTGACAAATTTGGGCTTATTTTCTATTATATGCTTATGGAAAATAAGCGCAGATGGCCTTTTGTACTCGTAACACTGTTATTCTTTAGTGCAGTAATTTTTGGTGCCCTTCTTGGAAAAGGCCTTGCAGTTACTATAAATACAAAAAATACGGAAAATTTCACTGATTTCGAAACAGCCCTTCCTACAAAACTGCTCGATATTAACGGTGAACTCATCACTGAATTTTCAAGTGACGAAAAACGCGAAATCATAGCAATAGACAAGCTTCCGCAGCACATGATAGATGCCCTTGTTACACGTGAAGACAGAATCTTTTACATACATCATGGATTCAGTACAAAGGCTATCATACGTGCCGTAATTGGTGTCGTTACCGGAAAGGCACTTGGAGGAGCTTCAACTTTATCACAGCAGATTGCAGGTACCCTTTACTGTGACCGTAAGGAAATGTCAATCAAGCGTAAGCTCAAGGAACTCTGGTGGGCCATCCAGATGGAACGACGCTGGTCTAAGAATGAAATACTTGAGCAGTACCTCAACAAGATTTATTTTGGCGGCGGAACTTACGGTGTTAACGCTGCGTGCAAATATTATTTTGGTCATGCCGCAACTGACATTACTCCGGCAGAAGCAGCAATTCTTGTTATTCAGCTTTCAAACCCTACTCTGTATAATCCTTTTGACAACCCTAACCTTGCGATGGACAGACAGCAGTATGTTCTTTCTTCAATGGTTTCCGAAGAATACCTTACTAAAGAAGATGCTGAAGAAAGCTTCAACAACTTCTGGGCAAACTTTGACTATACAAGAACTTCTTCTTCGGCTTACATGATGCGTGAAGACAAGGCACCTTGGTTCAGCGAATACGTACGCCGTGAACTCAGCGACAAGCTTTACGGAACTGAAGACATTTATACCGGTGGCTTTACTGTTAACACTACAGTTAATCTTGCACACCAGCAGGCTGCAGAAAAAATCATGTCCACTTACATTAAGGCAGCAAACCTTCTTTACCAAAGGGATATCAATAAGCACCATTCGCAGGAATTCAGCAAATACATTACACTTTCCGAAATGATGAGCATTGTGTTCAACATTCCAAGCATCAAGGTTAGTGAACAGCGCAATGAGTCAATGTCACTCAAGGAATTTACAGAAACGATAAATCCTGTAATTGACGTAATGTCGCTTATGTTTGGAATTGACACACTCAAGTCATCTATTGTCAACAAAGGAAATGTACTCATTAAGCAGAAGGCAGAAAAAACAACTATTGAAGGAACAATGGTTGCCCTTGAAAACGAAACAGGTTATATAGACGCACTTGTAGGCGGAAGCAAATATGATTCCGAAAACCAGTTCATAAGGGCCGTTCAGTCAAAGCTCCAGCCTGGTTCATGCTTCAAGCCGCTCTACTACTCTGCAGCAATTGACAGCAGGCAGTTTACGATGACAACAGTAATCAGCGATACTCCTACTGTTTTCCAGAATGCAGACGGTACACCGTATTACATTGAAAACTTCAAGGGTGAATATGTAGGTGACGTTCAGGTATGGAATGCCCTTGCTCACTCAATGAATATACCTTCGATAAAAGTATTGAGCGGAATCGGTTTCGAAGCAGCAATTGACAGGGCTTCAAAACTTCTTGGTATTCCTGAAAGCCAGTTTAATGAAAGACACCTTCTTCCAGGCTATACAATTGGTCTTGGTACAGCTTCCGTAAGACCTATTGAATTGTGCCGTGCATTCTCAATCTTTGCAAACGGCGGAAAGGAAGTTACTCCTATGGCAATACGTTCTGTTGAAGACAGAAACGGCAATGTCGTACTCAATCCGGAAAAAGAAATACGTCTTGAACAGCAGGCAAAGGGTGACGCAATACAGGTTATTTCACCACAGACTGCATTCATCATGGACAAGATGCTTACAAAAACAGTTGAAAGCGGAACGCTTGCTTACGGCGCAGGATTTGCTTCAACCTATTACCTTACAGGCGAAAAGCATACTCCGTTCAACGAAAGTAAATTCAAATATACAGACAAAAACGGAAAATCATTTACGATGCCTGCAGCAGGTAAAACCGGTACTACACAGAACTGGGCTGATGCCTGGACAACAGGATTTACCCCTTACTACACAGCTTCATTCTGGTTTGGTTTTGATAAACCTGGACAGTCTCTTGGACTTTCAATTACCGGTTCAACTCTTGCGGGTGTTGCATGGGGTGACTTCATGCATGTCGCAAATGACGGTCTTCCTTACAAGGATTTCCCTCAGGTTTCAGAAGGAATAATAAAGGCAAATGTCTGTTCAGAAAGCGGCGGTATTCTTACACAGGACTGCGGCAATCATATCATTGAGGCTTATTATCTTGCTGGAACGGAACCAACTTCAGTCTGTGAAAAACATTCGGGCTCAAGTTCTTCCTTCAACATTTATACACGTCTGCAGGAAAATCATATTAAGTCCGGCTACTATTACAATTCACGTACAGAATTTACGCCTCTTGCTGTTCCTGATTTAAGTTTCCTCAACAGCAATTTAAAGACTTCAGAAATGATATATGATGATAATATGGAAGATGACATTCAGTCTGCAATCGTAACTCATTCAATTGAAGAATTTAACGGAAACTGGCTGCTTGACTAAAAAACGGAGAAAGAATGTTTGTAAATATCGAAGATATTAAAGTTAAGAGACGCGTAAGAAAAGATCTTGGAGACCTACAGCCATTAATGGACAGTCTGCGCACATACGGTCTTCTTAACCCAATTTCCATAAATTCAAAATTCCAGCTGATTGCAGGTGAACGCCGTCTTGAAGCAGCAAAGGCTCTTGGCTGGACAAAAATCAATGCAATAATGATTGATTCGCTTGATGAAATTGGCCAGCTCGAACTTGAGATGGAAGAAAACAATCAGCGCAAGCCTTTTACAGAAGAAGAACTTATTGAAGGTTACAGACGCCTCGACAAAATGCGTAATCCTTCTTTCTTTATGATTATCTGGAAGGCAATCAAGAAATTCTTTGAGATAATTTTTGACTCAATTGCCCGCCTGTTTGGCAAAAAGAAATAATTTACAAGTTTTTTCTGCAAACAAAAAAAACTTCCGGATCTGAAAATATTTTTTCTTACCGGAAGTTTTTTATTTTAAATTCAGCTCAAAAGTTTATATGTATTAAAGTTCTGCCATGAAGTACTTTTTCTTACCGCGGCGTATGATGATTACTTTTCCTTCGAGAGCCATGTCTTTCTTAACTACAGCAGTTTCGTCAGTAATTACTTCGCCGTTGATTGAAATTGCCTTTCCCGTAATGAATTCGCGTGCTTCACGTTTTGAAGATGCAATCTTGTTGTTAACAAGGAAGTCTACGAGAGGCAGCTCTTCTGCAAACTTGAATGTCGGTACACCCTTCATGCCTGAAAGAATGTCGCTTACTGAAAGTCCCTTGAAGTCGCCGGCAAAGAGCTTCTGGCTTACGAGAACAGCGTTGTCTGCTTCTTCCTTACCGTGAATGTCCTTTACGATTTCGTAAGCAAGTGTCTTCTGTGCAATGCGTTTTTCCGGTGCTTCGAGGTGCTGTGCGTATACAGCTTCAATTTCTTCCTTGCTAAGGAATGTAAGTACCTTAAGGTATTCAAGTACCTTCGAGTCATCTGCGTTGATGAGGTACTGGTAGATTGCATAAGGTGTTGTCTTTTCCTTGTCGAGCCAGAGTGCGTTTCCTTCTGACTTACCGAATTTCTTTCCTGTTGAGTCAAGAATCAACGGCATTGTGAAAGCGTATGCAGGTTTGTCGAGCATTTTGCGGATTAAGTCTACACCAGTCGTAATGTTACCCCACTGGTCACTTCCTGCTACCTGCATGATACAGTTCTTGTCCTGGAAAAGATGTACAAAGTCGAAGCCCTGCAAAAGCATGTATGAGAATTCAGCAAATGTAATGCCTGTTTCGAGTCTTCTGCGGATGATGTCCTTGTCGAGCATGTAGTTTAAGCTTACGTACTTACCAATGTCGCGCAATGTGTTTAAGAATGAGCGGTCTTTCCACCAGTCGTAGTTGTCTACAAGTTCAGCTGTTGGAACAAGGCGCTTGATCTGTGCACGAATGCCGTTGATATTGTTTGTTACGGCTTCTTCGGAAATGATTTCACGTTCTGCTGTTGGGCGTGGGTCACCGATGCGTCCTGTTGCTCCACCGCAAAGAAGAACCGGATGATGTCCTGCATTTGCAAGACGCTTAGCCATGGCAAGAGAAGAATAATGGCCGATATGAAGAGAATCTGCTGTTGGATCAGTTCCCCAGTAGAAAGCAAACGGTTTTCCGTCAAGAACTTTCTGCAATTCTGATTCTTCACCGGCTATATCCTTGATTAAGCCGCGCCATTTTAAGTCTTCAAATAAAGTCATTTTATTACTCCTAAAAAATTATTTGCTGTTTTTTTGTACATAAAAAAAGCCCTCCGTGTTTACGGAAGGCTGTAATTTACATAACAAATATGTACACTTTACACTATCGTGCATCTTCCATAAACGCAAAGAGAGAACTGTAAGCATAATAAAGGTAAGCCAGCGTAGAGGAATTGATTTTCTGTGCCCAACGGGTAATGTGTTTCATAATGAACTAACTTTAACAAAATAAATTCTTTGTGTCAAGAAATCATTCAGCAGGGAATTTTTCCTGAATTGCCTTTACATCAGCCTGTGTTGCCTTAATCCAGTACTGGAATACCTTGATTGGTCCTACAGTTCCTGCCATTGCAAGAGTCGGTTCCTTTGCCTTGTAGCTCTTGTTCTTTTCTCCGGCATTAAGGTATTTGATTACACAGC
The DNA here is from genome assembly GCA_045643485.1 of Treponema sp. Classification (GTDB taxonomy): domain Bacteria; phylum Spirochaetota; class Spirochaetia; order Treponematales; family Treponemataceae; genus Treponema_D. The sequence continues at coordinate 8,168 of JAZUKU010000082.1, forward strand.
CGTACATTTTTCCGTCTTCCGGATTAACAATGTTTCCGTCTTTCCAGTTTCCGTCTGATTCCTTTACCATGTTGAAAATCCACGGTGTGCCGACTGTAGTCATTTTATTTACTGCACCACTCTTTGGGAAATTCTTGTATGATTCCTTGCAGGCAGATGCAATTACGTTCTGCGGATAATTTACTACGGCTGCAATTTCGCCGAAAAGCTTTCCGTCTTTTTCGTAAATGTTCCAGATTGCAGTAATTTCTCCTGTCTTGTCGTCAACGCTTTTCCATAAGCCAACTGCCGGGTCTGCAGCAAAAACGACACCTGTTAAAAAGATGAATGAAAAGATTAAGGAAATGATTTTTTTCATAGACATTCTCTCCTCTGAATAATGATACTTTATTATAGCATGGTTTTTATTTGTTAACTATGATATATTTTGTTCACAGGAAAGATTATGTTCAGTTACCAGCACATATATCACGCAGGAAATTACGCTGATATTTTAAAGCACATTACGCTTACACTCATTCTGGAATCACTTTGCAAAAAGGACAAACCGTTTACGATAATTGATTCACATGCAGGAAGAGGCATTTATTCCCTTGACTGCGAAGAAGCATTGAAAACTGCAGAAGCTAAAGACGGTATTGAAAAACTGTTCAATCTTTCATGTTCATTGCGTGACGGAAAAACTGACTATTCTTCCTACAGGCATGATGTTCCTGAAGCAGTAAAAAAATTCCTTGATATTGAGAGGCTTTATTTTCTTAAGAAGGAATATGCCGGCAGTGCTGAAATTGAAAAAATATTCCTCCGTAAAAATGACCTGCTAAATCTTGTGGAAAAACATCCTCAGGAAGCTGCAGCACTTAAAGCAAATGCAAAAAAGCCTTTTCTTACTGAATCTGAATTTTCAGCATTTGTTCCCAAAGAAACTGAATGCAGCGGAAAAATAATTGTTCACGAACGCGATTCTTACGAAGCACTTAAGGCACTGACGCCTCCTGTAATTAAACGCGGGCTTGTACTTACTGATCCCAGCTATGAGACTGCAGAAGATTATTCCAAGGTCAAGGAAACTCTTTCTCTTGTTCACAAAAAATGGAATACGGCTGTAATTGCAGTGTGGTATCCTCTTCTTACGACTAAACAGCACCTTCTTACACAGATGCTCGTTGGGCTTGAAGATGAAGCTAAGCTTGGAGCAAATCCGTGTGACTGCATGAAAGTTGAATTCTGTGCAAAAGAAGCAGGTTTTGCTGACGGTTTGCCTGACGGTGAAAGCAAGGCTCATATGTACGGAAGCGGAATGTTTGTAATAAATCCGCCGTGGCAGCTTAAGGAACAGATGGATTCTGTTGTGGAATACCTTAACTGTATGAAAGAGTAGATTTCCTGAACAAAGCTTATATTTCAATACAGAAGGATGCACCGCCAAGAGATTCGCTTTCTGTTACAGAAATGCCTGCATTAATCTGTTCTACAATAGACTTGACGATTGAAAGACCAAGGCCCGTATGCTGAGTGGAATTCTTTTTTCGTGAGGAATAGAAACGGTTGAAGATTTTTTCCTTTTCTTCGTCACTTATTCCCTTTCCGTTGTCATCTACTTTTATCGTAAGTTTTTCATTCTGCTCAAGAATTACTTTTACCTGTGTACCAAAACCAGCTGCATTCTGTATGAGGTTTTCCATGAGTCTGTCAAAATAATCAGGCTTTATCTTAAGGAATATCTCCTTTTTGTTTGACTGAAGCGTTATCTGTGTCTGCGGATAAATGCGTTTTGTTCTTGTAATTATGTTTTCCGTAAACTGTACGAGTTCTATTTCTTCAAGCGGTTCTGTATCTTCTGAATCAGCGTCTATTTTCGAAATGCTTCTTACTCCGTTCAGAAGGAGCTGCAGGTGTGACGTTTCTTCTTTTATTACGCTAAGGAATTTTTCCTTTTCTTCTGGAGACAAATCTGTGTCTTCAAGAAGTTCTGCACTTGAGCGGATTGCAGCAAGCGGGTTTTTAAATTCGTGTGATATGTCTGACGAAAAGCTTTCTGCAAACTGAATGCGCTTATTAAGTTTTGTTAAGAGCGTTGTAAATGAACGTGACAGGTCTCCTATTTCGTCACGGCGCTTACTTCCGGCAAATTTTGTACTCAACACACGTCCGTTTTTATCAGAGCTTTTAAGTGCCTGTCTGGAAAGAATCTTTAACGGACGGCTTATTCTCAGCGTAATGATTATTGAAACTGCAATTACAGCAAGAAGTGACCACATGAATACTTTTGCAAGATCCAGACGCAAATCGTAAATGTTCTGTAATATTCTGTATGTTGAGCGGCTTACTAATACGACTCCTGTTATACCGTCAGGTCCTTTTACCGGTAATGCTGAATAGATTGTAACGCTTACCTGCCCGCCTGAAGAAATTCTTGTAGTTGCACCGTAGTTTCCGTTTAATGCAGAAAGGACTTCTTCTCCGTCGAATACATTTTTCTGTGCGTAATAATCTGCGCTGTCGTAAGTCCATCTTGCCGGCGGGCTCAAGTATTTTCTGTAGAATCTTATCGGCAGGGAAAACATATTGTAGATGAATGTATCTGAGGCTTCTTTCTGAGACGGTTTATTTTTTTCTGATACTTCAGGCTGTTGAGTCTTCTGCTGAGTGTCAGGAGATGGCTCTTCTGATAAATCATTTTCTTTTTCAATTAATGCGGAATCTGCAACAAGGATTTTGTCTGTTCCGATAATCCTGATTCTGGCATCGAAACGGCCTTCCATATTAAGTAAAAGATTCTTTGCTTTTTCTGAATCGAGTGTATTTCCGTAAAGACCGGATGCAACAATTGCGGCCTGCTGAACGTTTGAATTTTCCAGCATTACAAGCTGCTGTTTTTCATACGTTTTCAGGGCCATCATTGCTGCTACCGGAATAAATGCAATTATGATGAGGAAAAATAAAATCTGCAGGCTTATGGAAAATCTTTTCTTCATACTATTCCCTGAACCTGTAGCCCAGTCCGTAAACTGTTTCTATTTTTTCACTGCCTATCTTTTTCCGCAGTCTTTTTATATGACAGTCAATTGCCCTGTCATTAAGATATGTATCATCAGGATAGGCATTCTGAATAAGAATATCCCTTGTAAGCGCTTCATTTTTATGCTCAATGAATGTCTGCAAAAGCCTGAATTCCGTAACTGTAAGAACCAATTCCTGTCCGTCAATTGTGGCTGTATAACTGTTCATGTCAAGAAGGATATTGCTGCTCGAAATTGTTTTTTCCTGAGCAGTATTTTTTTCGTATCTTCTTAAAATAACTTTTATGCGTGCAATAAGTTCTTTCATTGAAAAAGGCTTGCACAGATAATCATCTGCACCTAATTCAAGACCAAGAACCTTATCGAATTCTTCGTCACGGCTTGTCAGAAAAATTGCAGGGATTGAAGGATACAGTTCCTTGTATTTCTTTAAGAAAAGAATTCCGTCCATTACGGGCATCATTATATCAAGTACGTAAAGGTCAGGAATTTCATTGTTACAGAGAGCGTCAAAAGCTTCCTTTCCGTCTGAATATTCACATACTGTATATTTTTCTTTTCTTAGCGCTGTCTTTAATGCAAGGCGCACGTTTTCTTCATCATCTACTACTGCAATTTTCATATTCTTATTTAATCACAATTTTTCTTTATTTTCCATCTGTATTGTTTATAACTGCCTGCTGTTCTGGAGGATAAACGGCCGGCTGTTTCTTTTCTTTTACAGATTCTTTTCTGGTATACTTCAGGTTCTTTGTCAGGAACATCAAAACTGCAACTATTATGAATGCAAATATTGTTCCAATAAGGAGCGCATAATCTTCACTCTGCAGAGCGAGGAACAATACGCCGTACAGTAAAGCAAAAGATGCTGCCATGATAAGCGCAAACGATTTTTTCTTAGTAATACCGCCAATATAAAGCGAAATCATTATTCCTGAAACTGCAGAAGCAATTACGTACGAAGCGTTGAAACTTATGTGTTCAGAAACAGAAAGAAGCAGCAGGAAGAACATAATGCTTGCGGCTCCGCTCAACAGATACTGCAGCGGGTGAAGGTTGACTTCTGCAAGCAGCTCAAACATAAGCATTATTACGAACGGTACGATTATGAAAAGAAATGCGTATGAATTTGAACGGTCAAGTTTTTTGTAAAGATTTACCGGATCTGCGTATGTAAAACCGAAATTTCTTTTTGTCGTGAGGTTTGAGTTAACAAAAGGTATAGCCCATTCAGCTGTAAAACCATCTTCATTTATTTTGTAATTACTGGGAAGATAATCATATCCCGTAAAACCCGGTGAACTCCAGTCACTTTTTGCAGTCATGTATATTTCGTCAGAAGATGCATCTACACAAAATTTTTCTGCACCTAGAAATTTTATTGTTATGTTAAGATTAATTCTGTTAAGTATTTGTTCCTGAGTCAGAGGAACTTTTGCACAGAGGCAGTTTTTCTTTTCAAATTCCATGAATTCAACAGGATATGACTTGTTATTCAGAATGAATTCCGGCTTGTTCATTATGTTTCTTTCATCGAATTCTAAGATTATTAAGCTTTCTTTTAATGAATATTCCGTGTCGGCAAGTTCGGGTAAATTCAGGCTGAAAGAAGCAAACATGTTCATTTCGCCTGAAAATATTGGTTCTGAATAAATACCTATTTTTCTTTTTTCCGTTTCAAGCTGTGTGCTTATTTTTAATGATGATGCATTATGCCTTACATTTTTTAAGCATGGAATTATTTTACCTTCATCACTGTAAGTCATTTGGTTTTCAGGAATGACTATATACGGGCCGTTTATATTTACACTCCCGCCAACAGAAGAATCTATGCGCGACTGTGCTTCTTCTGCAGTTTTGCGGCGGTTTTTCATTTTTAAACCTGTAAAGCAGTTTGCAATAAGTAGTATTGAGATTATTGCACCGACTATCAAAAGTTTTCCGACTGTTATACTTGATGTAACTTCAGTTTCCTTCATACAAAACTCCTTGTGTTTTTGTTTTATATGATGAGGGTAACTGAAGAATGTGTCAGAATTGTGGCGGTAATGTGTTAATTTAAGGATGAATTTTCAGTCAGTAATTAACGTATTTACTGACTGAAAATCAGGCGGTTTTGCTTATGCTCAGTTTGTAAACAAAAGTTGTGAAGCATCTGGCGCAAGGTGAACTTTTATTTCTGAGTTTTCCGTCAATGCTCCACCAAGGACTGCTTTTGCAAGGGGATTTTCCACGTACATCTGGATTGCCCTCTTAACAGGACGAGCACCAAAGCTTGGGTCATAACCTTTTTCCGTCAGGAAATTGAGTGCGTTGTCGTCGAAGTCAATTCTTATGCGGCGGTCCAAAAGTCGTTCCTTAACGCGGTTAAGCTGGTTTACTACGATTGACTTGATGCTGTCTTTGGTAAGTTCGTTGAACATTATGATTTCGTCTATTCTGTTCAGGAATTCAGGACGGAATGTTCTTCTTAACAAATCGTTTATCTGCGACTGCAGGAGTTCTTTTGTTTTTTCAGCGACAGGATTTTCTGCTGAAGTGGCGGCGTTCAGTGATTCTGAGGCATTGAGGATAAGCTCTGAGCCAAGGTTGCTTGTCATGATGATTATTGTGTTCTTGAAATCGACTGTCCTTCCCTGACCGTCAGTTAACCTTCCGTCATCAAGCACCTGAAGCAGAACGTTGAATACATCAGGATGAGCTTTTTCAATTTCGTCAAAAAGAATTACGCTGTACGGACGGCGGCGAACTGCTTCCGTAAGCTGACCGCCTTCATCGTAGCCGACATATCCCGGAGGCGCACCAATGAGTCTTGTTACGGAAAATTTTTCCATGTATTCACTCATGTCAATTCTTGTCAAAGCCTTTTCGTCATTGAAAAGAAATTCAGCGAGTGTTTTTGCAAGCTCTGTTTTACCGACACCAGTTGGGCCAATGAACATAAAGCTTCCAAGAGGTTTATTCGGGTCACTGAGGCCTGCCCTGTTGCGCCTTATTGCGTCTGAAACGACTGCAACTGCAGTGTCCTGACCTATAACGCGTCTGTGCAGGACTTCTTCCAGAAGCAAGTATTTCTGCTTTTCACTTGTGAGCATTTTGCTTACCGGAATGCCAGTCCATGTACTTACAACACGGGCAATGTCTTCTTCAGTAACTTTTTCGCGCAATAATGATTTTGTTCCGTCATCAGGGTTTTCTTTTGCTGCATTTTCTGATTCAGTAACAGATGCAAGCTGTTTTTCGAGCGACGGAATTATGCTGTATTTGTATTCAGCTGCTTTTTCGAGATTTCCTTCGCGCGAATATTTTTCCTGTTCGAAACGTGCCTTTTCAAGATCTTCCTTGATTTTACGGCTTCCTTCTATTGCAGACTTTTCGTTCTGCCACTGGAGCTTCATTGCGTCACGCTGAGACGTAACTTCTGCAAGTTCCTTTTCGAGTTTAGCAAGACGTTCTTTGCTTGCGTCATCGTCTTCTTTGGAAAGTGACTGCTTTTCTATTGCAAGCTGGAGAATCTTACGCTCTGCCTGATCAAGTTCTACCGGCTGGCTTTCGATTTCCATCTTCAGGCGGCTGGCTGCTTCGTCTACAAGATCGATTGCCTTGTCAGGAAGGAAACGGTTTGTTATGTAACGGTTGCTTAATGTTGCTGCTGCGACTAAGGCTTCGTCTTCAATTTTAACGCCGTGATGTATTTCGTACTTGTCACGGAGCCCGCGGAGAATTGCAATTGTATCCTCAACAGTCGGCTCTGCGCAGTAAACCTGCTGGAATCTTCGCTCAAGGGCAGCATCTTTTTCAATGTATTTCCTGTATTCGTTAAGTGTGGTTGCTCCTACAGCACGAAGTTCTCCGCGTGCAAGTGCCGGTTTCAAGAGATTGCTTGCATCCATTGAACCTTCACTGGCACCGGCTCCGACTATTGTATGAAGTTCGTCTATGAAAAGAATTATCTGACCTTCGCTTTTTGTTACTTCTGTTATTACGGCTTTTAAACGCTCTTCGAATTCACCGCGGAATTTTGCACCAGCTACGAGGGCACCTAAATCTAACGAAAGAAGGCGCTTGTTCCTTAGGCTTTCCGGTACGTCACCACTTGCAATTCTTCTGGCAAGGCCTTCTACAATTGCGGTTTTGCCAACACCAGGCTCACCTATTAAGACAGGATTGTTTTTTGTCCTGCGGCAAAGTACCTGCATTACGCGGCGGATTTCTTCATCTCTTCCGATAACCGGATCAATCTTGTCCTGACGCGCGCGTGCGGTTAAGTCAATGCAGTATTTTTCAAGAGAACGTTCCTTGCTTTCAGGATCCTGGCTGTCGACTGTATTATTTCCGCGGAGATGCTTCAATGCTTCAAGAACAGCATCGTGTGTTAAGCCTTTTTTGCGCAAGAGTTCACCGGTACGGCTTTCACTCTGCGTAAGTGCAAGAAACAGATGTTCCGTAGAAAGGTACTGGTCGCGCAAAGCATCCATTTCCTTTTCTGCCTTGGCTAATATTTTCTGTGCTTCACTGGAAAGCGTCATCTGTACGTTTCCGTGAACTACTGGATATGAATCTACAAGAGACTGTACTTCTTTAACAAGAGAATCAACAGGGAGTCCTATTCGTTCAACAAGCGGAGGTATAAGGCCGTCCTTCTGCTTTATGAGGGAAAGTAAAATGTGTTCAGGACCGATTTCACTGTGGTCTTTCTGCTGGGCAATAGAATTTGCGTCCTGAAGAGCTTCCTGTGTTTTTAAGGTTAAGTGATTGTAATCCATAAAATGTGCCTCTTGTTTTTAAAGATACACATTTTACGGCAAATAGACAAATTATTTTTCAGGATACTCGAAGTTACCGTATTCGCAGACAGCTCCGGTAAAGTTTATGTGTTCAAGTACTTCAAGATTCTTTTTGATTTTTTTGTAAAGACGAAGTTCTCCTGTACCTGTTCCGCCGGCAAGTACTTTAAGCACTTTTCGTTCACCGGCCGGGCTTTCGTAATCGCGTACAAGCATTTCTTCTGTTTTGCAGAAAACGTCTATGTCTATTACATATTCCTTGTTGTGCACGCTTACTGTCCAGTGCAGCTTGATTCCGTCTTCATCATCAGGCATTTCAAGACAGTTGTATGTAATTGAAAATTTCTTCTTTTTGTCAGCAGGGAAAAGTATTACACGGTCATCAATTTTTGTCAGGACAGAAACGCATTCATCAAAAACACCATTTACTACGAAGCATGAATTTTCAAGATTTCTGCCGGAAATGACGCTGTTTAAGTTAGAGCAGTTTATGTGGAATGAAGGAGAAACCAAATCCTTACCCCAGTTTTTTTCTATGTAGCCGAATGAATTCTTTGGCTGAACTGTGTATTCATTTCCGTCAAAATGAACTGTTCCTGCAAAGACTGAATATGCGCCGAACGGTGACCAGTTCTGCCCCTTGTGCGAATAATCAGCATTGAAATTTATTTTTGATTCATAAAGCAGATTCCAGAAAATTGTACCTGCGTTGCATAAAAGTTCACTTTTTTCCTGAAGGTCAGAATAAGAAACGCTTGCGTAACCTTTTATTGTCTTGTCTGTAATCGTACATTCTTCAATGCCGGATCCTGCACTAAGGATAACATCTTTTTTATTGAATGAAACTTCTGACGGTGCAAAATAATGGCTTACGACCTTACCGCCGCGTGCAAGACAACCGCCCCTTACCATAACAAATGACGGCTGGACATATGTTTCAAGATTTGAAGATTCTGCTGCAGCTGTACCTGCAAGTGCGTACTGAAGGTCTGCAGCGCTTTTTGTAAAACGGCTCTTGAATCCAAGAACTGCTTCTTTAGGGGAAACTGCTGGATTTACTATGTAATACTCAAAAAAGAACGAACACTGTTCTCCTGTTGTATTGTTTACTGCATTAATGAAAAAACGCCATACGTCAAACCCATTCTTTCTGTAAGAATGCTTTAACATATAGCGGTTGGTTTTATTAATTTTACCTGATTTCATACTCACCAGCCTGAAATTCAATAAATTTTCCCAAAAAAATGGTCCTTATTTGAGTTTCGGCATATTTTGTGAGTTATTTAAACAATTTCTGAATTGTTTTCTTTACGTCCTTTTTGTCAGAAGGAAAATGTGCATCCAGGAATTCAAAGCAGTCCTGAGCATTTTTCTGTACATGCTCGTACCAGATCTGGTATAACTCAGGTTCAAACTCTTCTCCAGGATACGGTGCTCCCTGTACATCTGATACAAGCTGCCTCATTTTTTCAGCAAACACAGCCGTAGTCTTCTTGTCCATAGTTAACCGTCCTTAAACTAAGTTATATTTAAAGTATAATGTTTTTTCTGCTAATTTTCTAGTATTTTTAAACATAAATTTCATCGTCACGGCCAGTAACAATCAGTTTTCCTTCTTCCCATGCCCTTCTTAAGCTTGCATAGAAATGAGACGTAATCTTTTCGCAGTCAGACTTTTTCATAGGCTTACGGATGTCTTCTTCTTCAAGAATAATCTGGGCGCGTGTTTTGGAAACATTCGTAAGGATTTTCGTGCGGAATTCATCCTTTTTGCCTGCGATAAGGAATGCAATGTCAGTATCAGACATATCGTGAAGATAATTCTGAAGATAGCGGCTGTCTGCTCCAAGAACATCTTCTTCGGTAAAGAGTCTTTCCCTCAGATCTGCTCCCAACTCAGGATTTTCTTCGGAAAGGGAACCAAGAATTTTTTCTTCTGCAGACGGGCTCATTCTTTTCAGGATCTGGGCAAGGGCATTCTTTCCGTCAAGAAGCTGCGATTTTTCAGTATTCTGCGTGAGCATTTTGTCGTGAAGGCTGCGGTCGATTTTCTGCAGTATTTCAGGAAGTACGGGCTTCATTTTGGCAAGACGCACAACAATGTCCTTTTTTTCTTCAGCAGTCATATTCGTAATTATTGCAGCTGCCGTTTTTGGTTCCAGCTGACTGAGTACAAGGCTTTTTACAGAAGCGCTTTCTTCGTGAAGCAGGAGTTCTATGCGTTCAGGTTCTACGCCTTTAAGGAATTCAAACGGTTTCTGCTGATTTGATGAGCCTGTCTTTGCAAGAAGATCCTTTGCCTTTTTGTCACCGAATGCTTTTGTGAGGATATTTTTTGCTGTATCCAGACCTCCGCTTTCCCTTGCCTTTTCCAGAAGAGATTCAAATTCCTTGAGGACTGCGGCTGCTTCTTCAGGCGTTACTTTCTGAATTGAAGCTATTTCCGGTATGATTTTTTCTGTCTGTTCTTCCGTTAAGTGCGGGAGGATTTTTGAAGCTTCGTCAATGCCTATTACCAGAAGGAATTTTGCTACGCGGTGATATACGCTTTCTTTTTCGCCAGGCTTTGTTTCCGGACGAGGGACTTTTATAAGGCCGCCTTCCTTTAAGATGTCAGCTGCCTGTTTTACTTCTTCTTCTGTTGTTACTGATTTTTTCTGGGCAAACCATGTGCCTGTTTTTGCGGCGAATTCTGCTTCTTTCAAATAATCGTCTTTTTTTTCTGCTGTAGAATTCAGGGCTTTATTTACTGCGGCATTTCTGGCTGAGTTTACAGCTGGATTTGTGCTTATTTTTTCAAACACCGGCTTGTGGACAAAACTTTTTACTTCGGGATTTTTTGATTCTACTGTTGCACCGGAAGTATCCCCTTCTTTCGGTTTTTCTGAGGCTTTTTTGTAAGCCTTTAATCTGTAATCATTTAAATCCATGTATCTAATATACTTCAGATTGGGGATTTTGCAAAGCAGCGACTATTCGTGGGGACAGACCCCTCCGTTTGCTAAGAATTTACTTTCTGAGGGGACATATGCCTTCATTCTTTGCAAAGCGGCAGTTATTCGTGGGGACAGACCCCTCCGTCTGCAAAGAATTTACTTTCTGAGGGGACAGACCCCTCCGTTAAAGTGTACATTTCTGAATTTCATTTGAACATTATTTAAAAACAAATCAACAGGGAGCCATAAATTGAAAAAAGAAAAAATCCTGACAGTAGAAGAAATAATATCCCAGGCAACTACATGCCGCCGTCAACAAAAGAAAAGCCATAAGATAAAGGAAAAAATCATAACAGTATCATCAGTCTGTCAATGCAAACCGGAAAGGAAACAAAATGCCGTATAAAAAAAACTGAAAAAAAATAATAAATTCCGTTGACAAATAAAACCTCATTTGTTATATTGTGCATATCCAATATACACATACAGAAAGGAGGTGTATCTTGAACTTAATCGAAGTAAAAGGCCTGACAAAAAAATTCAAGGAATTTGAATTAAGCAGCGTAGACATTACGCTGGAAGAAGGCTACATCATGGGCTTTATCGGAAGAAACGGCGCCGGTAAAACCACAACAATCAAAAGTATGCTCAACCTTATGGCTCCAGATTCCGGTGAAATTAAAATCAACGGCTATGACATAAAAGAAAATGAACTCGAAGTAAAAAGAACGACAGGCTTTGTTTCAGGAGGAGTTGACTTCTTCCCTAACGAAAGGCTTAAGAAAATTACCGCTGTAACAAAGCTTTTCTACAAAGACTGGGATCAGGAATATTTTGAATACCTCTGCAAACGCTTCGAAATAGACGTAAAGAAAAAAGTAAAGGAACTTTCTGCCGGAATGAAAGTAAAATACAGCCTCGCAGTAGCAATGGCAAGCCGCCCAACACTCCTGCTTCTTGACGAACCAACGTCAGGCTTAGATCCAGCTGCACGCGATGACCTTATACTCATGTTCCAGGAATTCATCGAAGACGGAAAGCACAGCATTCTTTTTTCAACACACATAACAAGTGACCTCGAAAAATGTGCCGACTACATAACATACATCAAGAACGGAAAAATCATTGATTCAACAGACAAGGAATCATTCAAGGAAAAATTCATTCTTGTAAACGGAAAAACAGATGACCTTACAGAAGAATTAAAGTCAAAGCTAATCGGATTCCACCAGCACAACTTTGGTTTCGAAGGACTCCTTAAGGCAGAAGACAAAGCCCTTGCAGAAAAATGCGAAACAGCAAAACCGTCTCTTGAAGACATCATGATTCATCTTGAAAGAAGGGAGGCTTAATCATGGTAAAGAATCTTCTTAAAAAAGAAATAAAGCTTAATGCGTCAGTCCAGTTTCTTATCTGGTTCATACTGGCACCTTTTTTTGAATTCATACCGAATTATCCGCGCTACATCGGTCCATTTTATTTTACCGTAGCAGCATTAATGTGCTTTACATGGGGACTTCAGAACCGTGACATGCTTTACACAGTTACACTTCCTGTAAAACGTAATGACGTAGTTCTTGCACGATGCATATTTCTTGCTTCATGTGAAATTGCAATATTAATTCTATCAGTAATTTTCGGGCTTATTGCAGAATACATTTACCCGTCAAATATGTTTGAAGCAGGAATACACACAAACACAGCATTTGCAGGACTTACAATGATTCTGTATTCCGCATTCAACATTGTCTTTATTGCAAACATCTATAGAAAACCGGAAAAGCCTACACTGCTCTGGTTCGGCGGATTTGGTGCCTATTTTGCCCTTATGCTGCTTTTTGAAGCACCTGTATGGAGCTTTATCGGTTTCTGGAAAAAAACAGGCCTTACAATAAAACCTAATGCAAAATGGTACGAGCTTGTTTCGATTGGAAGATATCTGTATTTCAATACAAAAACGGCTAACATAAACCAAATTCCAGTACTTGCAGCCGGAATCGTAATATTCATCGTAACCTGGGTTCTTACATATAAAGTAGCATGCCGTCACTTCAGGAAATACAACTTCTAGGAAAACGTAAATGGACATTGTCTTATCGCAGGACAGCAGTAATCCAATATATACTCAGATTTACGAACAGATAAGCAGCCAGATACTGTGCGGAAAAATCAAAAGCGGAACAAAACTGCCGCCTATCCGCACAGTAGCTGTAAACCTCCGCATAAGCGTAATTCCCGTAAAGCAGGCATGGGAACAGCTTGACCGCGAAGGTTTCATTACAACAGCAGCCGGCAGAGGCACATTTGTACGCGACCTGCAGACTCATGAAATTGACGACAAGCGCATTTCTGCTGCAGAAGAAATGCTCGTAAAAGACATAAAATCCTGCAAAGAAATAGGTCTTTCCCTTAAGGAAATTCAAAAAATAGTAGAAGAAAACTACTGATTTTCCTCAAAAAAAAATCTGAAAATTTACTGAAAACTCAACATTTTGCAATGAAAATAATAATTTCGTGTTATAATGTTTCATATAGAAACTTAATAATTAATATGTGGAGTTATTATGAAAAAATTTTTGTTCTTGTTAAGTGCAGTTTTGCTTTCCTTTATACTTATTTCCTGCGACAATTTCATGAAAAACTTTCTTGAAGGAAGTGAACTTCAGGATGAATTAGACAGGTACATAACAATAACTAATTCAGAAAAGCCTAAATTAAGGACAAAATCTCCTGAGTACAGGGACGACGGTGTCTTCAAAAACACAACAATTTCCCTTACCCTTTCACATAAAATAGAAGAAAAGAACTTCCGCTTTACAATTGACGAGTTAAAAGCAGCAGGTGTTCTTGATGCAAGCGGCAAAGAGAATTCAGGCTATACAATCCTTAAGGACGAGAATCTGAAGCCTTATGCCTATACATACCGCAACCAGACTTATTTCAAGAACATTTCAATCACAGACGCTTCAGATAAATCACTTTGTTCAAGTTTCAATGCACCAGTAATTGCTTCATATAACAGTGCAAAAAATGAAACATTAATTCAGATTCCTGTAAATGAACTTGCAATCCAGGATTTTACAGGTTTGCTTGATGTTAATGTAAAATTTTCAAAGGACATTGAAGATTCAAAGGGTATTCCGGTAACTTCAGATATTTCATGGCGCTATCTTGCAAAAAATGCATTCGAAAAGGAAAAGCCAGAAATCATAAAGGAAGGTACTTTTGGTGCCATTTCACTTGAAAATATCTCTGAAGAACTTAAGGATGCTTCTTATGCAGATGCATACGTTGATTCATTCGTTCCTGAAGAGAAAGTTTATGATCTCTGCAATGATTCAATTCCTCCAAAAAGAACAGTATTCTTTGAAGGAAGCATTCCTGCTGCTGATGCAAAAGACAATAACAGGAACATCCGCCATTTCTTCCTTATAAACCACATTAAGGACAGTGCATATTTCGTTATCCAGGGAAGTGATCAGGGAAGCGAATCTGTAAACGCATTAATCAGCTGGAAACGCAAGACAGATGAATATGGTGAAAAGGTTACCGATGACATTCCGGAAGATGAACTTAAGGTAAAGATCCTTCTTGAAAGAAAAAGCACTGGTACAAAAGACATAATCTGTGAAGGTTCATATATACTCGACTTATCAGATGAAAAATACAGAGACGGTCTTTATGAAGTTGAAATCCAGATTGAAGACAATTCACTGAACTTAAGCGAAAACAAAGCAGTATACTACGTTGTCCGTGACACTAAAGTTACTGCCTCACTTGATAATCTTTCCATATCAAACGGCTTCCCTTCAATGAATACAGACTTCCCGGCTGACCACTGGCAGGACTTAAATCTTACAGTTGATTCAAACGGCAATGTTACAGGAGGAGCAGACAAAGCTGCATCAGATGCATTCTGGTCATACAGTTACTATGACGGTAATACTTTTAAATATGCACTTACTACAAGACCTACAGCATACTACTTTAATTCAAGACGTGATGTACTCAATATTTCAGACTCAGGAAATGACTTTTTCTATACTTATAATGCAGGAAACACTAAAGTAAATATTGAAACAGAAACAGACAGATTTACATACACCTGTGACTTTGGTCTTTCTGCAGATGACATCAAGCCTGAAAATAAAAATGTACCGTTCAGATTCAACCAGTGGGGAGATTCAAAGGACCAATCAGAATATATTCTTCCACAATCGCTTCTTGATTTCTATAACGACAACCAGGATTCAAACATATTCGTAAGAATCAACATAAAGGATGAAGTCAACAATACAATTACAACAGACTTATCATTCCCGGCAAAAGCAAACATTACAAACTATACATACAATGCTGCCAACAATAAGATCACGCTTAACATAGCAGACCAGAGCAACGTTGAATGGTCGTCAATACTTAACCTTACAAAATACAATGCATCACTTGAATACCGTGTATTCTATGTAGCAACAGATACTGCCGTAACTTCTGACAATGACTCAATTTATTATAAGAGGAACATGAAACCTGAAATGGAATACCTGACTGGTTCTGCATCAGACGGATTTTCTTTTGAAATAGATCCATCAAAGAAATATTCTGTAATCATCCGTCCGGAATTCCTTTTGACAAAGAAATCAAATAATAATTACAGTGGTTATATTTCAGGTCCAATTACAATAATCAACGGTATTTCTAAAGCAGGAAGTACTTCATCAACTCTTGCAGAACCACAGTTTACTGCAGCAAAGGAACAGCTTTCAAAAAAAGTTAAGAACAGCGGACTTACAACTGTTTATTATACAGGAACAAACATAGACAAAAGCTTAAAATATATGGCAGCCTACTCTATCAATGGAACAGAATATTCTTACTTTGACATTACTTTTGACGCAAACAATAAGGCCAGCTTTGTAATTCCAACACCTGTAATAGCACCAGTTTCATCTGAATGGATTGAAGAAACACAGGAATTTGACGGAAAAGGCATATGGCTTGATAATGCGTACGGATTTGACTCTTACTGGGATGATGAACAGCAGCAGTTGTTCCCTGCTACTGAAAACGACTACGGCCATAAGAAGTACTCTTATTTCCCACAGGCCGGCTCTACTGTTTCGCCTAAAGAAGATTATTCTACAGACGTTTATTTCAAGTTGATTGCAATCAAGGGAAATGAATCTAAGGAAAGTGCCGTTCAGACACTTACTTATGTTGAAGCAGATGACAATTCAGCACCATACATCAATTCAAACACACAATGCCATGACTTAAGGCTTTCTCCTGACGGTAAGGAATTTGCAAGCATACTTCCGTTCATAGTAGATGACGAATGGCACCTTAGGAAAACATTTACATACTTCTATACTCCATATAAAGCAGAATGGGGCAACGACCTTCATGTTCTTTCAGAAAATGAAATAAAGAAACTTCCTTCAGGAACAGGTTACATTTCTTCTGATTATTCTAATGAAGACGAAATACTTCGTGACCAGAACTGGAACGAAGTACATAATGAACAGGGTAAAAAAATACTTGTAAGACAGTCTGCAAGGGAAAACAATTACCTTCATATTCCTGCTGCATTTGATGACGGAGAATGGATGCTGTTCGGCTTATTTGAAGATGAATATGGAAATTACATCTATGAAACAATCGGTAAGATTCACGCAGAAGTTTTCAGCAATAAACCGGCTGTTAAATATGATAACGGTAAACTTAATGTAAGCTTCAATTCAGACAAAACTGTTTTTGATGACAACATCATAAGCATCAGCTGTTATGAAACTGATTCTCAGTTATGGGAAAAATATTTTGCAGATGATGTTAAACATTATTATTTGAACGAAAGACCTCTTTCTGGAAATGGCGGAAAGTTTACTTATGAAACAGCAGCCATTACTAAGAAAAATACTTTCTACCGCATTAATACTCAGTCTTACAACAAAAACAATAATTCTACTATCGGCTGGGTTATAAATGAAAATAACGACGGCTGGTGGGACGGCTGGAAAAACAACGGTGATACACAGGAATACGATGACTTCTTGCAGGAAACAACTTCATATCCTGTTTATGTATACTTAGATGATGGTTCCGTAACATATAATTACAGCAACAAGAACTTTGTTGACGGTGCATACGGTGCAATGCTTTTATGCGAACAGCCTGCCCTTGTACAGTTCATTTCTTGCAGCAAGGATCTTGGCTCTTCTATAGATGAATGGGAACTCAAGGGAACTGTTGAAGATGCAAAGATCATAACTGTAACAAACGGTCTTGAACTTCTTTCATCTAATGCCATTAATCAGAAGGAAGGTCACTTCTACTATGCAGTTACTGTTCACTTTGCTGACGGTTCTGAAAATATTTCACGCGTATACAGGAAATAACATCATCTAGCCTATACTAAAGGCCTTTCCCTAACCGGAAAGGTCTTTTTTTTTACTCAAAATACATTTCTGAGGGGACAGACCCCTCTGTTTGCCAATGAAATTACCGTTCCGGGGGGACAGTCCCCTCTTTCCCCACGCAAATCATCCTAAAAAGGACAAAAAAAAGGTCCTCCCTTAAAGAGAGGACCAATTGAGTCACAGGGCAAGCCCCGCAACAAATAATTTATTTACTAAAATCAACCGAATGTAGCAATGAATACGCCGGCAGCAATTGCAGTACCAATTA
>JAZUKU010000083.1:0-4969 GCA_045643485.1 Treponema sp.
TTTTCAAGTTCACGTCTTTCGTAGAATGAGCCAATGTTGCTTGCTATTGCCTGAAGCCACAGGCTGAACATATACGACTGTTCTATACCGGATTCAAATTCGTAACCAATATATCCTAAGAATTTATCCTTAAAATAAAGCGGATTGAATGTAAGGCTCAACGGCTCTTCATTTTTCCACATTCGTTCAGGAAGAATTGACTGCGTAGCAAATTCATTTCCAGGTTTAGCAGCGTGTCCCCACTGAACCATAGAAAGCATTTTTCTTGAAAAACCATATCTGCTGTCAATCTTAAAATCGTTGTAAAAATAATTCTTGCTTTTTTCGAGTTCAGAACAAATACACAAAAGAACAGTTTTAAAGTTAAACAGACATGCCGGTCTCATCAAGTCTTCAAACAAAGCATCTGTATCTTCATCAGAAGCACATAATGCATTCATCTGCGTAAGGTAAGAAGAAAATTTTGAGAAAGCATTTTCACTTGTGTATTTCCGTTCGATAAAGTCTTTTGAATCAAAATTTACTTTTTTAACGCAACCACAGCTTTCCTGAATGACAAGCTTTGACTTTACGCCGATTGATTTTTCTTCAATGCCTTTTTCTTCAATCTGATCAATAAGCTTTACACACTGAATGCCGAGCTTTTCAAAATCTACTGTAAGGGTTGTAATTTTTACAGCAAATTCAGAAGCTTCTTTTGTACCGTCGTATCCTGTAACAATCATCTGTTCAGGAACGCTTATTCCTATTTTCATAAGATATTCAATTACAAAAATTGCCATTGCATCATTTGCACAGACAATTGCTTCTATTTCTTTACCTGACTTAAGGAATTTTTTTGTTACGTCAACAGCTGCTTTGTAGAAAAAGCCGTACCCAATTCTGTCCTGATCTATTGGAATATCATATTTGGAAAGAACTTTTTTGTACGCATTAAGACGTTCAATTGTTTCCTTGTTGTCTACCATACCGCCAATGAAATTGATTTTAGTACAATGATGTTTTGTAACAAGATGTTCAACCATCAGCTCCATTGAGTTTTGATTATCGATAAAAACATTATGCTTAAAGTCTGCAGTAAGGTCGTTTGCACAAACCATTGGAATATTATTGGCTGCACAATTATTACATATCTTCTGTACAACAGTTTTATCAAAGATAGTGTCGCTTAACAGAATAAGCCCGTCAATCAGCTTGTAATTTATGAGATTAAATATTTCTGATTCACCACGAAGAATATAACGGTATTTATCTATTTCAGTAGTATAAAGATCAGATTTTCTTATCTGCGAGTCAAAGACCAGCACGTTTGTGTTGCGCTTTCTGCAGATTTCCTTGATACCGTTAATAATACGGGTTTCACTTTCCCATAAAAAGCCTGAAACGCAGACAGCTATTGTTTTTCTTTTCATTGTCAAACCTTAAAAACAAAAATTGACAACTATTTTAACTCTATACTTAAATTGTACTATTTTTTCTATTCTAAAGCAAACTTTAATTCATAAATCAAATTAATACTTCTTATAGTATTTTACAGAAGTTCAATTATTTTCATTACGAATTCTGCACTTAAGTCTGCAGCGATATTTTCGTTGAATACAGAAACTTTTTCATCCTGTTCATCAGCCATATCTGACATGCAGCGTACAATAAGGAACGGTACATTGTTAAGGTAACATGCATGTGCAATTGCAGTGCCTTCCATTTCTACGCATACAGGAGAAAAATTCTGCTTGATGTAATTCTTTTTTTCAGGACTGGAAATAAACTGGTCACCGGATGCAATTCTTCCTTTAACAAGCTTATGTTCCTGTGAAGCGGAAATTTTACCGAATGCGTTTTCTGCTAAAGCAAGAAGTTCCGGATCTGCAGTATATTCAATAGGCTGTCCAGGAATTTCTCCAAGCTTATATCCAAAGCCGATAAGGTCAACGTCATGATAAACGGCACCAGTTGATACGGCAAAATCGCAGATACGCAGACCTTCGCCCAAAGCACCTGCTATACCAGTATTGATTATTTTTTCTACTTTAAAAATTATTGCAAGAAGCTGAGCACACAAAGCTGCATTTACTTTACCGATTCCACTCTGAACAACTACAACTTCCTTTCCCTTTAAAATGCCTTTGAAAAACTTAAGATTCTGAATTTCAAGCTGTTCTACTTTCTCAAGGTTATTGCAGAGTGTTGTTACTTCACTGTTCATTGCTCCGATAATTCCAATCATGGCTTCCTTGTCTCCTGATAATTAAACTTATGCAAATAATACCACAAACTTTTTTTTATTACAAACATACACTGTCAGCGGCTATGCTTATTGACACTTACCGTTCAGTTAGTCTATACTAACTCTAGTTAGGTTATACTAACGGGAGACTTATGAAATTAGACGAAATCTCAGCAGGCAAATCTGCAGTAATCAAATCTGTTGGCGGACAGGGCGCTTTAAGGCAGCATGTTCTTGACATGGGCGCAATTCCCGGAGAAAAAGTAACAGTCATAAAACTTGCACCAATGGGAGACCCTATTGAATTAAGGCTTCACGATTATGAACTTACCTTACGAAAAGCAGATGCAGCTCAGATAGAAATAGAAGAAATTACACAGGAACAGCTTGCAGTAACAGAACGAAAAGCTGCTTCTAAAAAAGAACATCCTGGGCTTGGTGAAGAAGGAAAATATCACGTTAAGGCAACAGAAAAACCATTGCCTGAAGGGACTTCGCTTACATTTGCACTTGCCGGAAACCAGAACTGCGGTAAGACAACTTTATTCAATCAGCTTACAGGTTCAAACCAGCATGTAGGAAATTTTCCGGGCGTAACTGTTGACCAGAAAAGCGGAACAATACGCGGCACTTCAAATACAGAAGTTACAGACTTGCCTGGAATATATTCCCTTTCTCCTTACACGAATGAAGAAATTGTTTCGCGTGAATTCATACTGAATGAAAAACCGACTGGCATTATCAATATCGTTGATGCTACAAACATAGAACGCAATCTTTACCTGACGCTTCAGCTTATGGAACTTGAAGTACCTGTTGTTCTTGCGCTCAACATGATGGATGAAGTTCATAACAACGGTGGCTCAATCTTAATCAATGAAATGGAAGACATGCTCGGTATTCCTGTAGTCCCGATTTCTGCTGCAAAGAATGAAGGTGTTGACGAATTGATTAAACACGCACTTCATATTGCAAAGTATCAGGAAAAGCCTGCACGCACTGACTTCTGTGACAAAGACGATGCCGGTGGTGCCGTACACAGATGCCTTCACGGTATAATGCACTTGATTTTTGACCACGCAGAATATGCCGGACTGCCGCTTCGTTTTGCTGCATGCAAGCTTGTCGAAGGAGACGAACGCGTAATAAAAGCACTTAATCTTTCTCCAAACGAAATGGACATGATTGAGCACATCATCTGCCAGATGGAAGAAGAACGTGGGCTGGACAGGGCAGCTGCAATTGCCGACATGCGCTTTTCTTTCATACACAAGCTTTGTGACGCTACAGTAATCAAGCCGCACGAAAGCAAGGAACACGAACGCTCTTCAAAAATAGACAAAGTACTTACCGGAAAATATACTGCACTTCCTTTATTCATTCTGATTATGCTTGCTGTTTTTGTCCTTACATTCAATGTAATAGGCTCATTCCTTCAGGGGCTTTTGCAGAGCGGCATTGATCTGCTGACAGTTCTTGTTGACAGAGGCCTTACTGCATTCAATGTAAACGAAGCAATTCATTCTCTTGTCATAGAAGGCATTTTTAAAGGCGTAGGCTCAATAGTAAGCTTTGTTCCTATAATTGTCGTACTGTTTTTCTTCCTTTCAATTCTTGAAGATTCCGGTTACATGGCACGTGTTGCGTTTGTTACGGACAAGCTGCTTAGAAAAATAGGTCTTTCGGGACGAAGCATTGTTCCTATGCTCATAGGCTTTGGCTGTACAGTTCCTGGTGTAATGGCAAGCAGAACGCTTCCTTCTGAACGCGACCGTAAGATGACGATTCTTCTTACACCTTTCATGAGCTGTACTGCAAAACTGCCTGTCTACGGATTCTTTGCACATACATTCTTTCCAAAATACAGCGGACTTATAATGGCTATGCTTTATTTTCTTGGAATACTGACTGCTGTTCTTGTTGCGCTTTTTTCAAAGAGCACGCTGTTCAAGGGAGAACCTGTTCCGTTCGTAATGGAGCTTCCTAACTACCGCATGCCTGGTGCAAAAAACGTTGCATTCCTTTTGTGGGAAAAGGCAAAGGATTTTCTGCAGAGGGCATTTACTGTCATTTTCCTTGCGACTGTAATCATATGGTTCCTGCAGACGTTTGACTTTCACTTCAATATTGTTGCTGATTCGGGCGACAGTATTCTTGCTTTCTTTGCAAAGCTTATTGCTCCTTTGTTCAAGCCGCTTGGTTTTGGTGACTGGAGGTTCTCTACTTCACTGATTGCGGGATTTCTTGCGAAGGAAAGTATTGTTGCAACCCTTTCCGTACTGTTTGGCGGAACTGCAGGGCTTACTGCAATTATGTCACCTGCTGGTGCTCTTGCAATGCTGGTGTTCTGCTTACTGTATACGCCTTGTATTGCGGCTGTTACTTCAATCAAGCGGGAACTTGGCGGCAAATGGGCGGCTGCGGTTGTTGTTGAGCATTGTCTGCTTGCGTGGGTGTTTGCGTTTCTGGCTCATCTTGTCGGTTTGGCGATTTTCTGATATTGTTTACTTGTTACGCCTACTTAGCGTATGCCAACTTAGCTCACCTGGTAGAGCAGTACCCTCGTAAAGTACAGGTAAACGGTTCGAGTCCGTTAGTTGCCTTTATTAGTTATGAGAATAGCGGGTGTTGTTTCGTGTTGTATTTTTCTCATTCTTTACAGCGTTACTTCGCTGTTCTGCAGCAAGGCTGTTTTTCTTTCAATTAAATTTTTAGCAAGCGCTTCTTTTTTTCTTATTGCTT
>JAZUKU010000084.1:0-7291 GCA_045643485.1 Treponema sp.
TTGGCACAATTGACGGAAAAGCATCTGATGACGACAGGGAATTCATAAACGCATTAAATCTTTATGCAGATAAAAATGAAAATGTAAAGAGACCGAAAAGCTTTGCAGATATTCTTGATCTTTTCATGCCTAACGGTCCGCGTAATTTTTCACCGGAAAAAAAGTCAGCAAACATATTTTCAGAAAACGCAGATAAGGCTGTAGAAATGCTCAAAAAGCAGAGAAGCCGTCTTAATGAAGAAAACGAGGAAACTGAAGAATGAAAAAGGCATTTTCTATTCTGAAAAAAAGGCTTCCCAAAATTGCAGTAATTTCAATGCTGTTTTTGTTCTGCGTAATGCCAGTTACTTCACAGTCTCGCGGTAATGAAAATTTCCCTGCAGGTTCAACACAGGGTACTACAGAAATGAACCGTAATGTTGCAGGAATTGATTTTCCAAACATAACTTTCAGCGCAACAGCTCCTAAGACAGGAAATGAAGTTGCATTCAGCGTACAGCTTCTTTTAATCCTTACGCTTTTAACTCTTGCGCCAAGCCTAATCATATTAATTACATGCTTCCTTCGTTTTTCGATTGTACTTGATTTCATAAAAAGGGCACTTTCACTGCAGCAGGTTCCTCCTACATCCGTACTGAATGGAATTGCCCTGTTTATGACATTGTTCTGCATGTGGCCAACGTTTACGCAGATGTATGACAATGCATTCAAACCGCTTTCGAATAACGAAATCTCTTTGGAAGAAGCATATACAAATGCTGAAGCTCCTGTAAGAATGTTCATGTATACGCAGATGTCTGATGACACAAGCTATATTTCTACATTCATGAATATGGCAAAGAAGGAAAAGCCGAATACGCTTGCTGACGTACCGACATACATTCTTGTTCCGGCATATATTCTTCATGAACTTACAGTTGCATTTAAAATAGGCGTACTGCTTTACATACCGTTCATAATAATTGATATGGTTATAGCAAGTATTTTGATGAGTATGGGTATGATGATGCTTCCGCCTGTACAGATTTCCATGCCGTTCAAGCTTATGCTTTTTGTTCTTGTTGACGGATGGGGATTATTAACGACTCAGCTTTTCCAGAGTGTAATTCATTAGGAGGACTTGAGTGGGTATTTCATCAATCGTAAATTTACTGCAGAACGGAATATGGCAGATTATAAAGATGGTAGGTCCTGTTCTTGGAGCTGCACTTATAATTGGTCTGATTATTGCAATCTTTCAGGCAACAACTTCAATTCAGGAACAGACTATGACGTTTCTTCCTAAGCTTCTTACAATCCTTATTGTAATTGCACTTCTGGGAAGCTGGATGTTTACATCTTTAGGAACATACACAATTAATCTTTTTAAAATGATTCCGACTCTTGCACGGTAGATACGGTTAAAAACGGTAAAAGACAATGCTTGAAGAAATAGTTTCAGAAGCACCAGTTTTTCTTCTCGTAGCTGTAAGATGCTTTGGCATGCTCTTGACGCTGCCTCTGTTTTCGTCACGTGCAATTCCGCGTATTGCAAAGATTGCTTTATGCGGTTACATGGCATATTTTCTTTTTCCAAACGTTTCGCTTGCAGAAGGTACTTTTTCTTTTTACAGCAGTTATATTTCTGCCGAAGGAAATTTTTCACTTGAATACATACTGCTTCTTGCAGGAGAAGGACTTATTGGAATCATAATAGGCTTTTTCATAAACATAGTATTTACTGCTTTCAGTGCAGCAGGTCAGTTCTTTTCTTTCCAGATGGGATTCAGTGCTGCTGAAGCTTATGATGCATTCAGTCAGGTAGAAAATCCGCTTATGGGTCAATTCTTCAATCTTCTTGCAATGCTCATATTCATGCAGAATCACTGGTTCCAGGAACTTTTTCTTGGCGGACTTACTGCAAGCTTTAAGACGATCAACGCATTTTCAATTGTCTACAATACGGAAAACCTTATGACATTCATGCTTGGTGCACTTACAAAATTATTCCGTGATGCACTGATAATTGCGCTTCCAATTATGGCAAGCCTTTTTCTGATTAACGTTTCAATGGGTATCCTTACAAAAGCAGCTCCTCAGATGAATCTTATGTCAGAAGGATTTTCCATTCTCATTTTATTTGCATTCTTTGTAATAATGACGCTTCTTCCTGTAATGTGCAATTTCTTTAACGACAGCTTTAAACTTGGATTCAGACAGCTTGAGTCGCTTTTCATAAATCTAAGCGGAGGTATATCAAGATGAGTCAGATAGACTTACAGTGGTTTGCCGCCGAAGATGAAGGAAGAACAGAACAGCCTTCTGAGTACAAATTACGTAAAGCCCGCGAAGAAGGCCGTGTTGCCAAGAGCCAGGAACTTAACAGTGCAATAGTAATGCTTTTTACAGTGCTCATGCTTATTCTTCTTGCTCCATGGATTGAACGCAAGCTTGAAGAAATGATGCGCTTCTATTTCCGTAACGCAACACAGGATACTCTTATGGACGGAAAGTTTGCATCTACATTCTTCATTTATTTTCTTGAAATTGTAATTCCGTTTGGAGTAGTAGCAATGATTTCCGGCTTTATTTCAAACATTGTACAGAACAAGGGATTTATCTTTACTACAAAGCCTATTGAGCCAAAGTTTGACAAGCTTATTCCAAAGTTCGGGGAATATTTCAAGAAGACGCTTTTTTCTTTTGAAGGACTTTTCAATATTGGTAAATCAATTATAAAAGTTGTTGTCATAGGATTCATAGCATATCTTTTAATACGTTCAGAGATGCCTGAACTTCTTGCATTCATGCAGACTGGCGGACCGGAACTTGCAATGAAGAAAGTAGGCGGAATTACTGCAAAGCTTCTTGTAATTGCAACGATATTCCTGCTCCTGATTTCTGTTGCAGACTATCTTGTTCAGCGACACCAGTTCATAGAAAGCATGAAAATGACTAAACAGGAACAGAAGGAAGAATATAAGGAACTCGAAGGTGATCCTGAAGTAAAGGGACATCTGGAAAGCGAGCAGCGGAGAATACTCCAGACAAACATACCGCGTGCCGTTAAGGAAGCTGACGTATTGATTACAAACCCGACTCATTTTGCCGTTTCGTTACAATGGCAGCGTGACAGGGACATGGGAGCTCCTCAGGTAACTGCAAAAGGTGAAGACAGGCTTGCACTCAACATGAAGCAGATTGCATATGACAATGACGTGCCTGTTGTAGAAAATAAGCCTGTTGCCCGCGGACTCTATACAGATACGGAAGTTGGTGATATAATACCTGAAGATTATTTAAAAGTTATTGCAACTATTTATTCACAAATAGGCTATTTGGATAAACAAAAGGGGCAAAAAGTATAGGTTATAAAGCGTTTTCGCTAATTAAAGCCTGATGCTTGCTGTGGGTGGGGACTAATGGCAAACAGATCAAAAGGTTTAGAAGGTTTTCTCAATGGCATTCAGAATAATGCTGTAGCAGTAGCTGTAGTAGTTACAGTCCTGCTTATGTTTATTCCTGTGCCTAAGACCCTGATCGATCTGTTCATGGTAATAAATCTTGCCGTTTCAATCATAATCCTGCTTACAGTCATCTATACTCCTAATGCTGCAGACTTTTCTTCATTCCCAAGGGTAATTCTTTTCATAACGCTTTTTGGTTTAGCCATAAACATTTCTTCTACACGCCTCATCCTGACCCACCCGGTGACTGGCAGTGGCGGAAGAATAAACATGAACGACCAGAGCGAAATGGTAAAGTCTTTTGCAAACATAGTTACAGGAGACAATGTTCTTGTAGGATTTATCATATTTATAATCCTCATCATTGTTCAGGTAGTTGTAGTTACAAAAGGTGCTACACGTGTTTCTGAAGTTGCAGCAAGATTTACTCTCGACAGCATGAACAACAAAATGTTCGACATTCAGAATGAACTTAATGCAGGTGCAATTACGGAAGAAGAAGCAAAAAAACTGAAGGAAGCTTTGCGTAAGGAAAATGCATTCTATTCAGCAATGGACGGTTCTTCAAAATTCGTAAGCGGTAACGTTAAAGCTGGTATTGCAATTACAGCAATCAACTTAATCGGCGGTATTGTTACAGGCATGGTATTCGGTCACATGGGAATAGGCGATGCATTGAATTCTTATGCAAAGCTTACAATCGGTGACGGCCTTATGTCTCAGCTTCCGGCACTTATGCTTTCGTTTGCAACAGGTCTTCTTGTTACGGGAAGTTCTTCTAAGGAAATGATCGGTGATCAGCTCAAGAAGGAATTCTCTGTAAGCGGAACAATTTACATAATAGTTGGTGTTGCTCTTCTTTCACTTGGTGCTGCTTTCCACAACATGTCAATGATTGTTCTTGTACCGGCAGGAGGACTTTTCATTTTTCTTGGCATACGGTTAAAGAAAGTAAAGGAAAAGGAAATTGAACTTAAT
This sequence comes from Treponema sp., assembly GCA_045643485.1. GTDB lineage: Bacteria > Spirochaetota > Spirochaetia > Treponematales > Treponemataceae > Treponema_D. The sequence goes on from JAZUKU010000084.1 coordinate 4,425, forward strand.
GCAGCTAAGGCACGGGATGCAGCAAGTACAAAGCAGACTGGTTCAAGTCCTGATGATGTAACTCCAATCGTAACTCTTGATCCTCTTTCACTTGATCTTGGCTATGCACTTATTCCTCTTGTTGATAAAGACAAGGGTGCTGAACTTCTTGAACGCGTTACAAGAATAAGGCGTGAATCTGCTCTCGATTTGGGACTTGTAGTTCCGCCTATAAGAATCAGGGACAACATGTCTCTTGATCCGAGTGAATATTCTTTCAAGATTCGCGGAATAGAACGTGGAAAGAGCAGACTTAAGCTTGGCTATTACATGTGCATGAACACAGGCAGTGTTCCTAAAGACAAGGAAATCAACGGTGAAAAAACACGTGATCCTACATTCGGCATGAGTGCAATCTGGGTTCCTGAAGACAACAGGGCTGAAGCAGAAAGGGCCGGTTACGTTGTAGTAGATCCGCCGACAATCATAGCAACTCACATTACTGAAATAATAAGGCATCACGCAGCAGACATATTGAGTCGTCAGGAAGTAAAGACTCTTGTAGACAACGTTAAGGAAAAGAATCCTGTTGTAGTAGAAGAAGTAATGAACGGAAAGAATCCGTTTACATACGGTGAAATCGAACGCGTATTGAAGAATCTTCTTAACGAACAGGTAAGCATAAGGAATCTTGTAGTAATTCTCGAAACGCTTGCAAACTTTGCACCAATAACAAAGGACCCGTATTTCTTAACGGAAAAAGTTCGAGAAGCACTTGGCTTACAGATATGTCTCCAGTATGCAGATGAAGAAAGAGTGCTTCATGTTTTAACAATGTCACAGTCTCTTGCACAGAATGTACTTGAACATAAAGCTGCAGAACAGGGAGAGCGTCCGTTTGTAGCATTTGATGCAGAAGACCAGCGCAGTTACATAAACGCAATGAGTTCAACAATAGCAGCTGTACGCGAAAGAAATTATATGCCTGTAATCCTTTGTCCATCAGAAGTACGACTTCTTGTTAAGACATCAATTGAACGTGAAATACCGGATATCGTTGTAATTTCAGTTGGTGAAGTTCTTGCTGCAGGTAATGAAATAAAAATTGAAACTCTGGGAGAAATAAATGTATAGCGAAAAGATGGGTGCAACGCAATACGAAATTGAAGGAAAATCTCTTGATGAATGCAAATCAGTTCTCTATAAAAAATATGGAAGTGACTATCAGATTATAAGTCAGAAAACTTCACTTAAAGGCGGCTTTTTGGGTTTAGGTCAGCGTGAAATCGTTAAAGTCGGTTATATATTAAATTCTAAGCAGAAAGCACCGTCTCCTGTAAATAATTCATATGATGAAAAGGACGCATTCCGTAAAAACCGCGATGATATTTTAAAGAAGCAGGATCCTTCAGTAACAAGCAATCTTCAGTTAGCTCAGCTTGCAAAGAAAATAGATCAGCTTACACAAACTGTTTCAGATAAGCTTGAAACAATTGAACAGGTAACGAATGTTCAGGAACAGCATCCTGTAATCAAAAAAATTGAAGAAATGCTAACCGGAAATGAATTTACTACAGGATATATAAATAATATTTCAGAAAGAATAAGAAACAATTTCAGTCTTGATGAACTTGAAGATTTTGATCAGGTTCAGAGTACTGTAATAGACTGGATTGGTGAAGATATTTTAATTGCACCGGATCAGGTATACCGTCCGCCTCATGTAATTCTTCTTGTAGGACCTACCGGTGTAGGTAAGACAACAACAATTGCAAAGATGGCAGCATCTATCGTTCTTGAAGCAAAAAACAAGGAAATGCCTCGACCTGCAATAAAGCTTCTGACAATAGACAAGCTTCGTGTTGGAGCACAGCTTCAGCTTAAGAAATACGGCGAAATTATGAATATTTCAGTAGATTCAGCAGAAAATGTTGATGAAGTAAAATCATTCTTTAACGATTACCGTTCAAAGCTGGACTACTTGCTTATAGATACAAGCGGTTTCAGTCCGAATGATTTTGAAAACATTGGAAAAATGCGTGCTGAACTTGAAGTTCCTGGTCTTAAACCAGATGTTTATCTTGCAATAGCAGCAGGTACTAAAGCAAGAGACATAGAAAGTATTTTAAAGAATTATGAAACATTCAATTACAGAAGCGTAATCATTACAAAATGTGATGAAACTTCAACTTTGGGAAACATACTGAGTGTGCTTATAGAAAACAAGAAACCAATATCTTGGATAACAAACGGTCAGATTGTACCTCATAATATAGAAAAAGCTGATAAAGTAAATTTATTGACGAAACTTCAGGACTTTACAATAGACAGACAGCATCTTGATGAATTATTCGGAAATAAAGATAAAAGTCAGCAGTTTTAGTGGAGAAGGAAAATGGACGAACAGGCAAATGAATTAAGGGCTTTAATGCAGGGCGATTATACAGAAGAAAAGTCATCTAAAAATGAAAGCAATCATAAAACACGTATCATTGCTATAACAAGCGGTAAAGGCGGTGTAGGAAAAACAAACATCGCCGTAAATATGGCTATTGCATATGCTCAGATTGGAAAAAAGGTAATTCTTATAGACGGTGACCTTGGTATGGCAAACGTTAACGTCCTCCTTAACATCGTACCTCAGTACAATCTCATGCAGGTAATCAATCATCAGAAGTCAATGAAGGAAATAATCCTTGATACAGAGCTTGGTATTAAGTTTATTGCCGGTGCAAATGGTTTTTCAAAGATCGCAAATCTTTCTGTAGAAGAACTTGATTACTTTGCAAAGGAATTTTCTTCACTTTCAAATGCTGACATCATAATCATAGATACAGGTGCCGGTATTGCAAACAACGTACTTCAGTTTGTTGCTGCTGCAGATGAAG
>JAZUKU010000085.1:0-3044 GCA_045643485.1 Treponema sp.
GTATACTGTTCCGCTAAGAAGTACTGTGTCGCCTGCGTGGAGTTTCTGCAATTGTTCTGATGTTACCGGTGTCGTCAGTTTATGTTCCATGATGATTCCTTAAAAAACCGCAGTTGCCCGTCGCGTTACATGACAGCTTACGTTAACCGCAACCGGCAGCCCCGCAACATGTGTAGGCAGAATTTCAATTGCTAAGCCAAGACATGTTGTTCTTCCGCCAAAACCCTGCGGACCAATGCCTGTTTTATTTACAGCTTCAAGCAGTTCTTCTTCGAGTGCTGCGTAATATTCATCCTTGTTTCTTTGGCCAAGCGGACGAATGAGTGCCTGTTTTGCAAGAGCAGTTACCTTGTCAAAAGTTCCGCCAATTCCTATTCCAAGAACAATCGGCGGACACGGGTTTGGTCCTGCAAGCTTTACTGTTTCCATTACAAAATTCTTTACACCTTCAATTCCGTCTGACGGTTTGAGCATTGCAACACGGCTCATGTTTTCGCTGCCGAATCCTTTTGGTAAAACTGTAAGCGTTATGTTTTCGCCGGGAACAAGATGCGTTGTTATAAAAGCAGGCGTATTGTTTCCTGTATTACCGCGCCTTATAGGATCTGAAGCAATACTTTTACGCAAATAGCCTTCTGTATATCCTTTTGCAACTCCGTCGTTAATTGCCTTTTCAAAATCACCTGTTATGTGAACGTCCTGACCTACTTGTGCAAACACGCAGGCAGCACCTGTGTCCTGGCAGACTGGTATCTGTTTCTGTGATGCAAGCTCAAGATTTTTTTCCAGAAGTGCAAGCGTTTCTTTTGCAGAAGCGAAAGTTTCTTTTTCGTATGCTTCGTGCAATGCGTCTTTAACATCGGGCGGCAGTTCAAGGTTTGCCTTTATGCAGAGTGAAGCTACTGTCTGCGTAATAAGTTCTGCGCTTATTTCTTTCAACTTGTTCTCCTAAAAAATACGGGTGTAAGCAAATACCGTTCTGCTAACAGGCGGGCGCTTGTCAGCAGAAAAACTTCTGCTTACTAAATGCGTGCAACTCCAGTTTTAATTGCGGCATCTGCTACAGCTTTTGAAACTGCCGGAACAACACGCTTGTCAAACAGAGACGGAATTACGTAATCAGGATTGCGTTCTTCATCACTTACAAGACCTGCAATTGCATAAGCGGCTGCTAGCTTCATTTCGTCATTGATGTCACTTGCGCGAACACTGAATGCACCTTTGAAAATACCAGGGAAACCAAGTACGTTGTTTACCTGATTAGGGAAATCACTTCTTCCTGTCGCAACAATCTTAACGCCGGCAGCTTTTGCATCATCAGGGAAAATTTCCGGATCAGGATTAGCCATTGCAAAAACAATTGCGTCTTTATTCATTGTAGCTGCCATTTCTTTTGTAAGACAACCAGCTTTTGAAACACCAATGAATACGTCTGCACCAACCATAGCTTCTTTAAGTCCGCCAGTTACGTTGCGCGGATTTGTATTTTCAGAAAGCCATATTTTGTATGCTTCCTTGCGTCCGCTGTTTTTAGAAATAATTCCCTTGCTGTCCAGAGCGATTATGTCTTTAACACCTGCAGTCATAAGCATTTTGATTATTGCGTTACCTGCAGCACCTGCTCCGTTAAGAACAACTTTTACTTCATCCATTTTTTTGTTAACAACACGAAGCGCATTAATCAGTGCAGAAGTTACAACTATAGCAGTTCCGTGCTGGTCATCGTGGAAAACAGGTATGTCTAATTCTCTGCGTAAAGTTTCTTCTATTTCAAAACATTCAGGGCTTTTAATGTCTTCAAGATTAATTCCGCCGAATGTTGGAGCAACAGCCTTACAGAAATCTACAACTTCTTTTACTGTGTCTGCTTTAATTACTAAAGGCACTGCATCTACTCCGGCAAATTCCTTGAACAGAATGCACTTACCTTCCATAACAGGCAGTCCTGCTTCCGGTCCAATGTTACCCAGACCAAGAACAGCTGTTCCGTTGGAAATAACTGCAACTGTTCTGCCTTTGAATGTATATTTGTAAACGTCATCTTTGTTTGCTGAAATCTTACGGCACGGTTCTGCTACGCCCGGTGTATATGCTGTAGAAAGTTCATCCCTGTTTGTTACAGGAATGCGGCTGATTGTTTCTACCTTACCCTGATTTTTTTCATGCATTTCCAAAGAAAGTTCGCTGTAATTCATATAGACTCCTGAAGTATTTGCTTTTCTGAATTGAATACTTCTATTGATACATACATTTTAGTCAGAAAACAGATGTGTTGCAATTGTATCAGTAAATTAAACCGAGCAGCCAGTTTGTAAAGCCAAGTGGAAAATGCTTTAACATAAAGACTACGCATTTGTATGAAAAACCGCCTGTTACGATAAGAGGCATTTTTCTGCGCAAATATAATTTGTAAACAAGACGTGCTATTGTCTGCGGAGGCAAGCCGTTCTGCTCATCTTTTTCCATTGTACTTACGGCTTTTTCTATTTTGCCGGAATATATTTCGTCACCGAAAACTGTTTTTTCCCTTGCTGAAGTAAAGCCTGTTTTTATGTCCCCCGGCTGTACTGCACATACCTGTATTCCAAACTGCTTTACTTCGTTTGCAAGAGCGCATGTAAGTGAATTGACTGCTGCTTTTGAACACGAATAAAATGCCTGGTACGGAATTGGCGCAACTGCAGCTCCAGAAGCGTCAGATTCTATCTAATCACTTAATCTTTTCGCCGTCAGAAAAAGCATTTCCAACAGCAGCACCTAAGCCGACATAAGTGTGGTTAACAGGATCAAATGTAATTGGCTTAACCTTAGACGGATCAATCTTACCGTCAGTAAGAACAGCTTCCTCGGCAGAAACGTTGATTATGTTCCCGACTGTACATCCGGTCTTTTCATCGAAACTTACAAGCTCACACTCAAGACACATTGGCAGTTCGTTAATTACAGGCGCATCGACAAACGCACTTTCTGTATCAGTAAATTTTGCTCTGGAAAGTTTACCTGGAACATCGTTTGCAGAAACAATAACTACATAACCACATACA
>JAZUKU010000086.1:0-4057 GCA_045643485.1 Treponema sp.
ATCATTAATAACAGAATATTTTCCCTCGTCATATTCACTCCATTCAGGACCTATTGAAAACATACTGCATGTTCCGTCTTTATTAAGGATAAGCTCTTCGTTACCAAACTTTTTCTGGTCAAAGCCATAATCCCAGAACCATGAACCTTCCAGTTTTGAATAATCAAAGTCTGTTGCCGAATTTGCATTTGCCGCATTGCCTGTACTTTCACATGAAATAAAGCAAAAACAAAATGCAATTGCAGCTGTGGCAATTACATTTTTTAGAAAGTTTTTAATCATTTTTTAAACCTCTACTTAAAATATTACGCCTTTAACATTAAAGGATATTTTAAGATTTGTACAGTTAAATTTACTTAACAGAAACTGAAAAATACTTTGCCCGATATCATTTTTTCAGTATAGTATATATAGAACAAACTATTGGAAAGAATATTCTGACCAAAAGCGAATCTAAAAACAGAAAGCGTTCTGATTTTAATGGAATCAATTCCAGAAAACAAAGGCGGTATTATGAAAAACAAACACCAATATTTCCAGAAGACTGCATTCATTACAGCCATTTTACTTACTGCAATTTTTTTTATAACATTTTGCAGTAAAAAACAGCAGCCGTCAGCAGCAGACTCTTCCCCACTTCAAAAAGATACAGGTACAAGAATAATAATCGACCACGACGGCGAAGAAGTAACTGTTCCAAATCAAATCAACAGAGTAGTAACAGTAAGCGTATGGCCACTACCGTCTGTAGTAACTATATTCTGCGGAGGGCCACAAAAACTTGCCGGCATTCCACCTGCTTCAAAAAGTGCAGCAAAATCAGGAATACTCGGCGAACTGTATCCAGAACTTCTTTCGTTACCGTCAGACTACACAAACGGAAGCGACATCAACATAGAAGAAATACTCAAGCTAAATCCGGACGTAGTACTCTGTTCATCAAAAGATGCAAAGACAAAACAGATGCTCAAGGAAGCAGGACTTCCCGCAATAGGATTCAGCGTAAACAACTGGAATTACAACATAATCACGACATATTCAAAATGGATAGAACTCTTAAGCCAGATATTCCCTGAATATGCAAAGACAGACAAAGTTTCAGAATATTCAGAAAAAGTATACGAAGAAGTAAACGCAAAGGTAAAAGACATACCTCAGGAGCAGAAGAAAAAAGCACTTTTCCTTTTCAACTATAACGAAAAGACAATCGTAACAAGCGGCAGGAATTTCTTCGGACAGTTCTGGTGTGACGCAACAGGAACAAAAAACGTAGCAGAAGAAGTAGCAGCAGAAATGACAAACGCAACAATCAGCATGGAACAGATATACGACTGGAACCCTGACATAATCTTCATTACGAATTTCACAACCGCAGTACCAGAAACATTATTCAACAATGAAACAGGAATATACGACTGGTCACCTGTAAAGGCAGTACAGGACAAGCAGGTATACAAAATGCCTTTGGGAACATACAGAAGCTACACTCCTTCAACAGACACACCGTGCACGCTGTTGTGGATGGCACAGAAAGCATATCCTGAATTATTCACTGACATGGACTTAACCCAGAGAGTAAAAGAATATTATAATGAAATGTACTCAATCAGCTTAACGGAAGAACAGATTGAACGCATGTACAACCAGACAGGCTCAAGCGCAGAAGGCACAAAACTGAATTAAGGAAACTGAATGAAAGACAGCAAACAGAAAAAACAGAAAATATATTTCGCATTAATATGGCTTCTTGTAATCATACTGCCTTTCATTTCACTTACACTGGGACGCTATTCCGTAACACTAAAACAGTTTCTGGGAGCAATATTTCCTTCACTTTCTGGTGCAGAGGAAATTTCAAAAGCTGCATACAACGTAATCTTTAAAATAAGAATACCGAGGATCTTACTCGCAATGCTTGCAGGAGCTGGATTGAGCGTAGCAGGAGCATCATTCCAGTCAATCTTTTCAAACCCGCTTGCATCCCCGGACACGCTCGGAGTTGCTACAGGAGCTTCATTCGGAGCAGTACTCGGTATTCTTTTAAAAATGCCTTACTGGGCAATACAGCTCACTGCGCTTGCATTCGGCTTAGTTGCAGTATTCCTTGTGTTTACGGTAAGCAGCATACGGGGAAAAGCTTCAATCGTAATGATAGTCTTAGCCGGAATGGTAATTTCTGCATTATTCAGCGCACTTGTTTCACTCGTAAAATTTACCGCTGATCCGCAGGATGTTCTTCCGGCAGTTACGTTCTGGCTTATGGGAACACTTCAGGGAACATCGCTTACAACTCTGGCAAACGGAGCACCTTTCATCATTACAGGCATTGCAGTAATCACAGTATTCCGCTATAAGCTCAATCTTCTTACGCTAAGCGAAGACGAAGCCACATCACTCGGCATAAACGTAAAGCGTTCACGCATAGTAATAATACTCGCAGCAAGCTTAATTACCGCATCAGTAGTTTCAATGTGCGGACTCATAGGCTGGGTCGGCTTACTCATACCGCATATTTCAAGAATGCTTTTCGGAAACAACAACAAATCAGTAATACCGGCATGCATTGGCTTAGGCGCAATATTCATGCTAATAATAGACACAATTGCAAGAACAGCAGCAGGAACAGAAATACCAGTTTCAATTCTTACAGCAGTAATCGGAGCACCATTCTTCATAATCCTCTTGCGCAAGACAGGAGGCATAAAATAATGACATTCTCCGTACAAAACGCATATTTTACATACAGCAGTAATACTCAGAAACTGAATGAAAAAGACTACCTTCTGCAAAACATAAACTTCAGCATAAATCAGTCAGAAATAATTTCCATACTGGGAGCAAATGGAGCCGGAAAAACAACTTTAGTAAAATGCATGCTTGGTCTTCTAAAGTGGACACGCGGCCAGAGCACGCTGAACGGCAAAAACATAAACAGCTACAAGCCAAAAAACTTCTGGAGCAAAACAGCATACGTTCCGCAGGCGAAAAACAACGCCTTTGCATACACAGTCGAAGACCTTGTTCTTTTAGGCCGCACCCCTCTTCTTGGACCAACAGAAAAACCTCATCAAAAAGATTACGAAATGGCACTCTTCTGCTTAGACCAGATGGGCATCGTCCACTTAAAAGACAAACTCGTATCAGAAATATCAGGCGGCGAACACCAGCTTGCATTAATCGCAAGAGCGTTAACATGCCAGCCGCAGCTTTTAGTCTTAGACGAACCTGAATCAAACCTCGACTTCAGGAACCAGATGCTTGTTATGGAACAGATTACAAAACTCCGCGAAACACAGGGCATTTCAGTAATAATGAATACTCACTTTCCTGAACACGCAATAAACAATTCAGACAAAACGATTATCCTGTTTCCGGACAGATCAATGCTCTTTGGCCCTACAAAAGAAACTGTTACGGAAGAAAACATGTCAGCCGCATTCAGCATGAACATCCACATGGAAACAGTAAGCTACAATTCCACAGAGCACACTTTCTTCATGAAAAAATAGGGGTCTGTCCCCTCAAACCGTATTTTCTTTGCTAACAGGGGTCTGTCCCCTCTGTACACATTTCTTTGCAAACAAGGGGTCTGTCCCCTCAGAACTTACGCGGATCAATATTATAGACAATTCCGTCCTTAAGTTCCCCAAAAGGTCCTGGCAGACATTCGTTTCCAGAACAATTCTCTCGCCCAAAGAAATCATTCTTAACATTTCCCGCACATTTAACACGCTTTATCTTAGAAACATCAAAAACATAACGCTCAGCAAGAGTTTCCGGATGGAAAGAAAACAGCTTATCTTCACTCAACGAAAATTTCATCGTAAGCTTTTCCGTATCAACTTCAACATCAAACCATGCTTCCTGACCGTTCATGTCAAAACCGTAAAATTCCTTCCATGACTTTAAATCAAGACAAACTTCCGGAGCAGGATTAATTATACGCAGGTAACCGCCAGGCATCTTAGCATAAACATTGCCTTCAGCCTTATTGTCGCGTGTAGGCATTTTGATTGCAGCTTCACCGCAGTCATAGAAAATATTGTTAACTAGTTCA
>JAZUKU010000087.1:0-19131 GCA_045643485.1 Treponema sp.
CCGATTGGTATTTTTTGGCCTTTGTGTTTTAAGAAACTTAATTCTATTGGAAAATCTGTGCTGGCTGGTGTTGGTTTTCCTCTTTTTATTGAAATTTCTCAATTGTTTTTTTATGAACGTTGTACTGATATTGATGATTTATTGATGAATACTACTGGGTATATAATTGGTACATTGATTTATTTTGGTGTAAAAAAATTAAGGAAGTTATAATTGTACAGATTTTTGGAACTTTGAAAAATTTTGATGTAAAAACTGCACAACGCTGGTTTAGTGAGCGGCGCATTCCAGTTTAATTTGTTGATTTAAAGGATAACATGGATAAACAAAAACTTCACGAATCCATAATAAATAATTCTCAATTTACATTTGCCAGAAGCGGTGGTAACGGCGGACAAAATGTTAACAAAGTAAACACCAAAGTTCACCTCGTTCTCCCCGCAGTTTCAATCCAAGAAATTACCGAACCAGAACGAGAGCGCCTTCGAACAAAACTTGATGCAATCTTAAATAAAGAAGACTGTTTTTTTCTGGACGTAGACGACGAACGCTATCAGGAACGCAACAGAGAAATTGCCCTTTCCCGCATAGAAAACAGAATTATTCAGGCACTTGTAATTCCAAAAAAGCGAATCAAAACAAAACCGACAAAAGCAAGCAAAGAACGAAAACTTAAACTCAAGAAAATCCGTTCGGAAGTAAAGAAAAATCGTGGTAAAATATGGTAGAAATACAAAATCAAATTGAAAAGCTTATAAAACAATGTGGACTTGGTTCAGTTCAAAAAACAATTCAACCACTTACGGGTGGTTTTATGCATAAAATGTTTGCAGTTGAAACAACAACGGGGAAATATGCAGTTAAATTTCTAAACCCACAGATAATGAAACGGCCAACAGCAAAAAGTAATTATGAGCGTGCAGAAAAATATGAAAAAATTCTTGCAGATAATAACATTCCTATAGTTAGTGCGTTAATTTTAAATGGAAAAAAAATGCAAATTGTAGACGGTAATTATTTTTACTTATTTCCGTGGCAGGAAGGAAGTATTACTGACTGGAAAAATATAACTTCTGAACAATGTAAAATTGCAGGGGAGTTACAGGCAAGAATTCACAATATAGATTTACAGAAAAATATACAGTTTACTAATAACAATACAGGTAGTGACACTCATTCTTTCAAAAAACATATAATCAACTGGGAAAAATATGTTGATTTAAGTATTAACTCATGTCCGGAAATTGCTGAAGAGCTTAAAGAAAATCTTCCACTTTTGGAAAAAGTTACTCGTGAACTCAACGAAGCTGAATGTAATCTTCCTAATATAAACTGTATTTGCGATGAAGACATGGATCCAAAAAATGTAATGTGGCATAACGGTAAAGCTTTTATCATTGATTTGGAATGTCTGGATCGTGGAAATCCTATTTCCCATGCTATGCAGTTAAGTTTGCAATGGTCCGGAATTACTACGTGTGAATTAATAGAGGAAAATCTCAAATCATTTTGGAACGGATATCTGAGTATGGTAAAAATACAACCTGTAAAACCAAATGAAATTTTTGGAATTGCGTTTACCTGGGTAGAATGGCTTGAATACAATATCAAACGTGCTCTTAAAATTGAGTGTAACGATGTTGCAGAACAAAAAATGGGTATTGAACAAACAAAAATGACCATAAACAGAATAAAGTATATAAATCAAAATCGTGATATTATCATTCATATTATTGAAGAGGCAATCAAATGACACACAAGGAAAAAGCAGTAGATTATTTTTCAAAAAAATTACATTGTTCACAGTCAGTTTTAGCAGCATTTGCAGATGAATGTGGAATTACAGAAGAACAGGCTTGCAGACTGGGAAGTTGTCTTGGAACTGGTATGCGTAAAGGCCAAGTGTGTGGGGCAGTAACAGGTGCTCTTCTAGTACTAGGACTTTTATACGGACAGAAAAAAGCCGGTGATACAGAAGGCCGTCAAAAATCAAATGAAGTAAATGACTTGATGATGAACCGATTTAAAGAAAAATGCGGTTCGTATATTTGCAATGATTTACTTGGCTGCGACGTTTCCACAAAAGAAGGAATACAGTATTGTCTTGATAATAAGCTGTTTACTGACTTCTGTCCGAAAATGGTAGCTGCTGCAGTGGATGTACTTGAAGAAATTATTTCTGAAAACAGTAATTAAACAATAAGGAAAAATCGTCCAAAAAAGTATTATAAAAATCAGTATTAATTCATTGTGAAATTAAATTTTATTACTTATAATTTTTTATAAGAGGTAACTTATGTCAGAAACTTTTTTCACTGATACAAATCCAATTTGCAAGACAATGTATACTGCTGATCCGGCACCAATGGTTTACGGAGACACATTGTATTTATATACAACTCACGATGAAGACAAACTGATCAACGATTTTTACACAATGGTTGACTGGCGGTGTTTTTCAACAAAAGATATGGTCAACTGGACTGATCACGGTGTAATTTTTTCTTTAAAAGATATTCCGTGGGCTACTGACAGGGCTTGGGCTCCGCAGTGTATTGAACGTAACGGAAAATTCTATCTGTACTGTCCTGTTCAGAAAGGCAACGGTATGGCAATCGCTGTTGGCGTTGCAGATAAACCTGAAGGTCCTTTTACAAATATTGGAGAACCGCTTATAGACGAAGGTGACTGGAATGACATTGATCCTACAGTTTTCCTTGATGATGACGGTCAGGCATATCTTTATTTTGGAAACCCGGAACTGCGTTATGTTCTCTTGAACGAAGACATGGTTTCTTTTAACAAAGAAGTCGGTATTCAGAAAGTACCAATGACTGAAGAAGCATGGTCTAAGGGAAGTCATTTTACTGGTACAAGTTACGGTGAAGGTCCATGGTTCTACAAGCGCAATGGTCTTTACTACATGGTATTTGCAGGATTCCTTGGCGAAAAGGGTGAAAAGCATAATGAATACTTTGGCTATTCAACTTCAAAATCACCGACTGGACCGTGGACTTACGGCGGAGTGCTGATGGAAGAAGGTCCGTGCTTTACAAATCATCCTGGAATAGCTGACTTTAAGGGAAAGTCTTATCTGTTCTATCATACAGACCAGCTTCCTGGAGGAAGTTTGTTCCACCGTTCTGTTTGTGTTGCGGAATTTAAATACAATGCTGACGGTTCAATCGATACTGTAAGCAAGTGTGAAAAAATTAATCCTGTAGTATAAGTTTTTATATGGAATTCAGACTGCTTACGGAAAATGATATTCCTTCTCTTCTGGAACTGTATGTTCAGCTTGATGAAGTAAATGTAGGTCTTGAACTGGAAGAATCAAAGAAAACCTGGAAACGCATAAGCGAAAACAAAAGCATAAAATATTTTGGCGCAGTAGATAACGGTAAGGTTGTTGCGTCTTGCTGGTCGAGTGTTTTTCCTAATATGACGCATCACGGACGTTCAATCTGCTTTATTGAAAATGTGATTACAGATAAAAATTACCGTAAGCAGGGGCTTGCACGCAAAGTAATTGAAATGGCAACAGATGATGCAAAGGCAAACAACTGTTACATGGCTGTTCTGCTAAGCAACAGCAGGCGGACTGAAGCTCATGAATTCTATAAGAAAATAGGATTTGACGGTGACAGGAAACGCGGATTCTATTTAAGTTTAGAGTAGTTACTGAAACAAATACTCATTTTATCAAACTGATTTTTTCTCCTGAACGTATAATTATTATTCAAGAGAGGTGAACGATGAAAGAACTTTGGGATGCATATACTGCTGAAGGAAAAAAGCTCGAAGGCGTAACTTTAGTAAGAGGAAACTCAATTCCAAAAGGTCAGTATCACCTTATATGCTCAATAATCGTAAAACATAAAGACGGAACATATTTGCTTATGCAGCGTGCTCCTGAAAAAACTTTTGCCGGTAAGTGGGAACTTTCAGCCGGTGGTGCCGTTAAGCAGAACGAATCAGCGTTAGAAGGTGCTGTACGAGAATTGCGTGAAGAAACAGGCATCTCTTGTGCAAACCTTAAGTTGATTGACTGTATTGCAAAAGAAGAATTCCGCGGCATTTTTTATCACTTTCTTTGTGAAACTGATATTGAAAAAACTGCAGTCACTTTCCAGAAAGGGGAGACTTGCGCATACAGATGGGTGTCAAAAGAGGAACTTAAAGATATTCCTTGTGAACAATTCATGTCACTGGCAGAACGGAATATTGTCGTTGAAAATGAATTTTGATATCCGCTGAAAATGATGCTACAATGAATGCATGAGAAAAAAGATTTTTTTGTTGTTATTATTTGTCGTTTTTTGCAGTATGGCAAATTCCATGAGTAGAAAATATAAAGCGGCATCTGAAACAGAACAGAAGTTTGTTGATAATTCATCAAGAGATATTTTTCCTGATGATGTAAAAAAAGATCCATCTGCTTATGAGAATCAATTGGTTGCTTGGCCCGGAATTGCAAAGGAGTTCATGCTTGACGAATCAAATGAAAACTACGATGCACTTTTGATTCTTGTTGAGCATCATTATTATGACTGGATTGAAGATTTGTCTTTAGAGAAACCGGTAAATCTTTCTCCAGAAGGCGAAGGCACATTTACTACAGTGTGGTATTTAAAAAAAGGAATTAATTATCAGGAAAGAATTAAAGAAGGCGATCTTATAATAGCGTACGGATATCCTAAATATTTTTCTGAAAGTGACTATCTTGTTAACACCGGTGAATACCTCAGGTTGATAGAATCAAGGTTTGTAAATCCTGCATGGTTACCGTATGGAAGAAACGGATTTACCGATATAGATACATCAACGGAGTAACAGCATAAAATGACAGATCCGAATACACCGCTTAAGATTGGCAGAAAAACAATAAAGAACAGAATAACAATGGCACCGACTGTAAAATTCTTTACAGAAGAAAACGGAATGGTGACTGATGAATTTGTGCGTCATTACGAAGACAGGGCAAAGCATGGAGCAGGACTTATCGTTGTTGAAGCTACTTGTGTTGCAAAAGAAGGAAGACTTGCTCCGTCTCAGTTAGGCCTATGGTGTGACGAACAGATTGACGGTCACAGGAAAATTGCAGACGCTGTTCATGAATACGGTGCACTTGTTATTCCGCAGATACATTACGGCGGACTTGGAACTCATCCAGTATGCGGTCCGCTTACTTCACCGACAAAAGTAAAATGGAACAACGGTATGTCCGAAGCTGATGCTGTTGAACTTACGCTGAGCGATATTGAACGTATTGAAATGCAGTTTGTAGAAGCTGCTGTCCGTGCAAAGAAAGCAGACTATGATGGAGTTCAGCTTCACGGATGTCATGCGTATTTAATAAACGATTTTGCTTCTCCCGTTAACAAACGTACAGACCAGTACGGCGGCAGTATAGAAAACATTTCGCGATTTGGTTCAGAAATAATAAGCGGAATACGAAAAGCATGCGGTGAAGACTTTATAATTTCAGTAAGAATATCTGGTGCTGATCCTAGTGTTGAAGAAGCGCCTCTTGTTGCGGAACAGTATGTTGCTGCTGGCTGCGATTATCTTCAGGTGTCATGCGGAATAGGTGAGTTTAATCAGATTGAGCATGATGAAAATCTTCCGTACAACAAAATTGCTCATCTTGGCGTATTGATGCACGAACACTTTAAGGGACGCATTCCGGTTTCTACTGTCAATGGTTTCAGGACTGTTGAACAGGTGCGCTACATGTTTGACAATGATTTAATTGACACAATTGATTTGGCATGCGGTCTTCTTGCTGACCCTGCGTTTACTGAAGCTATTCTTAACGGAACTCCTTATGCAAAATGCGTGAGCTGTCCTCAGTGTGCTTACAGTCCGTTCCATTCACATCCGTGTCCAGCTGCAATAAAGCGTGGCTGCGGTCCGACTGAATATTTTGATTTTTCAGACAAAAAGATTGTGTTAAAGTGAGGCCATAATGCTCCTTGATAAAATAAAAGAATATTATATTAAAAAAGCTGTTGCCAAATTCCGTACAGACTGGGCTGCTTCTGATACACAAAGAGACGCGGGGTTAACAGAACCTGACTTTGTAAAAGCAATTAAGGATATACGCTACGGAGAGCACGGAGAATACAATCTGCTTGACGTATATCTTCCTGCAAAAGAAATTGACGGGCAGCTTCCTGTTCTTGTTAACATTCACGGTGGTGGTTACTTTTACGGTGACAAGAACTTATACCGCTTTTATTCAATGGATATGGTTAAGGATGGTTTTGCTGTTGTAAACATAAATTACAGACTTTCTCCTGATTACAAATTTCCATGTGCACTTGAAGACATTAACGAAACAATGTGCTGGATTGAAAGGAATGCTGCTGAATACAAAATGGATGTTACTCGTGTGTACATGATGGGCGATTCTGCCGGAGCACAGCTTGTAAGCCATTACGCTGCAATCAATTCAAATGAAGAGTTTGCTTCAATGTATTCATTTAAGAAACACAATATTAAATTAAAGGGAATAAGCCTTGCGTGCGGAATGTATGACATAGTAACGCAGTACAAGAGTATTTCTACACGCGGTTCACTTGATGCTTACCTTAACAAAAAAGACATTAAAAACGAAAAGAAGCTTGATGTGCTTGCTGCAATTACTTCTGCTTACCCGCCGGCATTTCTATTTTCGTGTCCTAATGATTTTCTTGTTGGTAACTGTCAGCCTATGGCAGATTTAATTAATTCCAGAGGTGGAAAAGCTTTTGTTAAGATTTACGGTACTGCCGAAATGAAGGAAATTGCTCACGTATTCCACTGCAACATGCGTTCTGAGTTAGGGGAACAGGCGAGAAGGGAACAGGCAAAATTCCTGCTTACCGGAAATCTTTGATTAGCCCGATTATAAATTGATTTTTGTTACGCCGTCACCTGTTGAACACACAAAGAATCCTGCTTTATATCCTATTGCTGACTCATACGCTTTCTGTACATTGTTAATGAAAGAATCAACTTTATCTTTGTGAACAAGGGCAATTGCGCAGCCGCCAAAACCTGCTCCAGTCATTCTTGCGCCAAGACAGTCTTCCTGTTTCTGAGCTGTTTCTGCAAGGGTATCAAGTTCTATTCCTGTAACTTCATAATCTTCTTTTAATGATTTGTGGCTTTCGTTTAAGAGCTGTCCAAGTTTTTCAAGATTACCTGCTTTAAGGACTGCAGCTGCATCGATTACGCGCTGGTTTTCTGCAATACAGTGACGTGCACGCTTGTTAAGTATTTCATCTGCTACAAAAGAAGAATACTTCTGCCAGTCAGTAACTGTAAGTTCACACAATGCATTTGCCTTAACACCGTTGCCCTGAAGTATTTTCAATGCCTGTTCACACTGACTGCGGCGTTCATTATATTTTGAGTCAGCAAGTTTACGTACTTTGTTTGTGTTCATGACAATGAATCTGTAGTCGCCGAGTTCAAGAGGAATGTATTCATAATCAAGTGTGTTGCAGTCAAGAAGTTCTGCAAAGTTCTGCCTTCCTGTTGCAATGATAAACTGATCCATTATTCCGCACATTACGTTCATGAAGTTATGTTCACTCATCTGACCGAGTTTTGCAATTTCAATTCTGGTTAGATCAAAGCCGAATGTATCAATTACAGCATAAGCAAAACCGCATTCAAGTGCTGAAGAAGAAGATATTCCTCCACCAGCAGGAATGTTTGATGCCATGAGTATTTCGAAACCACAATCAAACTTAAAACCGCGTTCCTTGAGCTGCTGAAGTATGCCGTTCAGATAATTTGCATAATCATTTGATTTGTCGTAAATGAAATTCTGATTGATGTCAAATTCAAAACTTCCCGGAAAGCGTATGTCATTGTATAAAACTTTATTGTCTGTACGCTTACGGATTGCAATGTAAAGATATCTGTTTATGCTTGCAGGAAAAACTTTGCCACCGTTGTAGTCAATGTGCTCACCGATTATGTTGATTCTTGCAGGAGATGAATAGATGCTTATTTCTCTGTCGCTTTCACCATATAAGTTCAGGAAAGAAGTTTTCAGTTCTTCTGGTGTATATTCTTTAGAAGTTAATTTGTCTGACATAAATAAGGCTCCATGAGTTTTTTAATTATTGTATTTTAGTGAAAAAGTAAAATTACTTGCGTCTGTCTTTTCCAGTTCGCTGATAATAGTCGCTCTTTTTTTCGTACATGTCTTTTTCGGCTTCAGCAACAATGTTTATGATGTCAGCACCGTTGCCTTCATATTTACCTACAGAAGCTGAATCTCCGACTGCGTTGATTAATTTTCCTGAAGCACCGTCAAATGCATCTTTGTCGAGCGTAAGGACTACAAATTCGTCACCACTGATACGGAACAGTTCATTGCCCGGGAAATATGACATAAGCTGGAATGCAAAATTCATAATCATCTGGTCACCGGCAACGTGTCCCTGCGAATCATTCATTGTCTTGAGTCCGTTCAAGTCTGCAAACAGTACGCCGACCCATTCTTCTTTCTTAAGCTCATCAAGTCTGCATTCATAAAGAAGACGATTGTTGAGCCCGGTAAGAACATCAAGGTTTGAAATTTCAGAAATAAGTTTTGCACGTGATTTTTCTTCGTTAACAGACTGAGACTGAATGAAGATATAAATCAAAATGTTTGAGCATGTAATTCCTACCTGACACACTGTTATTCCATAAGAATAAATCTGGATGAGCATTGCTATTAACGGGAAAAGAGAGAACGTCCAGACAACAATACGCTCCTGTTTTGTTGCCTGAGTTTTAGAGAATGCTGCTATGCATGACGGTACTCCGACACACGGAATCATTACAGCCCACTGCAGCCATACCAAAGGACCGCGACTGTATAAATTCTTTTCATTGATTGTAAAGCATAATCCGTTGAATATCGAAGAAATGTAAATAAGGCTTACAACTGCAACAATTATGTAAACTGGAATAAGGATTTTAAAGTTTACTCTTCCATAAAGAAGGTACATGCACAGAACAATCCAGAACGTAGCTATTGAAAATGAAGCAATAAAGTAACCGATATTTGATGCCCAGAGAACGAATCTGTCTGCAAAGAAAAATTTTCCTCTTGCAAGACCCGCGATCATATCGCAAAGACTGAAGGCTATGTCGGAAATAACCATTCCGCGGTAAGCCCTCATGCGTAAATTATTTTTAATGCTGAGTGTCGCAATAAGTATCATCATCATTATGATGATACAAGTCATATTCACTTCAGCATAATAGATTTCTCTCATGATAACTCCACACCATGTACTAACTATATTGTATTACTCATTTGATTTATAAGCAACATATTAATACTATTTTAAGCATGTTATATAATAGTAAGTATACTGACTGGTATATCTACATTTGACGGGTAAAAATAATTGGTGAAAGAAATGAGTGAATGCATGAACAAGGCGTATTTTCATCTTCCGGGACTGTTTGAATTTTATGAGCTTTACAGAAAATTCCTGCCGCTGTTTTCTGAACACAGGGAATGGTTTTACGACTGGTGCGAAATAGGTTCAATCTATGGTGCTCCGGCTGACTGTCTGTGGGGTGGAGGTCGTGTCGGTTTTGGAGACTGTTCTGCAAAAGAAGTTCTCTCTCTGATGAATGAATATTGTATTTCTTCACGGCTTACGTTCAGCAATTCTTTGTTGAAGGAAGAACATCTTTCTGACAGAAAATGCAATGAACTCTGTGCTCTGTTTGAAAAGAAAAGCAAAGCGAAAAGTGGAGTTATAGTTCATTCAGACTTGCTTCTTGATTATCTGAAAAAGAATTATCCTGATTTATATTTTGTTTCTTCCACAACAAAAGTGCAGACGGAATTCGAACAGTTACGGAATGAAGTCAGCAATGATGATTTTGCTTATGTTGTGCCGGACTTCAGGCTGAATAAATGTCTTGATAAACTAAATGCGCTTTCTCAATTACAGAAAGACAAAATTGAATTCCTTTGCAATGAGTGCTGCTGGACAGGCTGTAAGGACAGAAAACTCTGCTATGAAAATGTAAGCCGCAAAAATCTTGGCGAAGACTGCAGTGATTTTGTATGCAGGTCACCGGAATCAAATGAAGGTTATCTTTTTTCAAATGCAATGAAGAATCCATCGTTCATAAGCGTAAAAGACATAACTGAAACTTATCTGCCTTCAGGTTTTACAAATTTTAAAATAGAAGGACGCAGTCTTGGAAGTGCACTTATTCTTGAGTTCCTGCTTTATTACATGACAAAGCCTGAGTATGCAATTAATGTTCGTGAAAAAATATATCTTTCAAATACGCTTGATCTGTTTTAATCCTAAATGAATAAGCGTGTTTCCTTTTTGTATTCTTCATAGCCGGGCTTGCGTGCCTGATGCTCTTCTGCAAGCGGAATGCTTACTATAAGGAAAAGGAATGTGTTTAATGTAGCACCTTCAAGAAGAACTCCAAATTCTGCCGGACGGGAACATATTACAGCAAGTGCTATTCCCCACCACATTAATATTTCTGCAAGATAGTTCGGATGCCTGCCTCTTTTCCATACGCCTGTTCTAATGAAAACCTGACCGCCGTTTTTATGGAAAAGATGCATCTGTATGTCTGCAGTTCCCTGTAAGATTACGGCAAAGAATGAAACTGCAAGAAAAATAATTGAAAGAGGTGTAAGCGTATAACCGTCATGAATTGCTGTAGCTGCAGGATTTACGCATAAAAGTACTATTATTGTAGGAACAAGATGTATTCCAAAGAAATTTGCAAGAGGGTAAAACTTTCCGCTCATTTCATGAACCTTTGTGTAGCGCCAGTCCTGCTGCGTAAGGTTTTTAAAAGTATATGCCCAGTTTGCAGTAAGGCGGATTCCCCAGAAGCAGATTACGCTTACCAGAAGTATTCCGAATGAATTAAGTCCGTATTTGTAAGCGAACGCCGTTACGATGACAATCGGCTGTACGCTCCAGTACGGATCGTAAACAGATGCGTTTTTAAAAATCAGGCTGAAAAGAAAAACAATTACAGTTGCTGCAAAGTCGCTTATAAAAAGTGAAACGCGGAAAGAGAAATTCAGTTTTGTAAAAATCAGGATTCCATAACTTGCAGCAAGAAGGTAAACAAAAAATAAAATAATAAAACTCAACAGACGGTTCTTAATCATACATTCATTATACATCCAAAAATTGTATGTTTCAAAGAGTTTACGCTTATGGTAAAATAAAGTAAACAGGAGCAGCAGATGTCGCAGAGAAAAATAGTTGTCATTGAACCGTTTGAACAGAAGCATATTGAGCAGATGAAGAAAACGTTCGGAAATGAATTTGCAGTAGAGCAGGTCCTTCCGCAGAATGGTGAAGAAGCAGTAAAGCAATCACTCAAGGAAGCTGAAATAATTGTAGGAGTACCGTCAGTTGAGCTTCTGCAGAATCCTGAAGTAAATTGTCCAAAGCTTAAGTTCATTCAGATGACATGGGCTGGTGCTGACATCTATACACAGAGTGCAATTCCTTTTCCAAAAGACAGGATTACTGTTGCAAATGCAAGCGGTGCTTACGGAATGACAATCTCTCAGTTCATTGTAGGACAGATTCTTTCTCTCATGCAGAACTTTCCGGCTTACCATACACAGCAGCTTAACGGAAAATGGCAGCGACTTGGTAAAACACTTTCTCTCGAAAAAAATAAGGTGCTTGTTTTTGGAACAGGTGATATAGGTACAACAACAGCAAAAAGGCTTACCGGATTTGACTGTTACACAATCGGCGTATGCAGGAACACCGCTAAGCAGAGACCGTATTTCAATGAGCTTTGTACGCTTGATGAGGCTGAACGTTTTTTGCCGCAGGCTGATGTTGTTGTATGCTGCATTCCTAACAGCAATGAGACAGCAGGTTATTTAAATAAGCAGCGTCTTAATTTAATGAAACAGGATGCTGTTCTTGTTAACGTAGGACGTGGTAATTTCATAGACTGCATGGCTCTCGATGAAGTATTGCGTAACGGCAGATTGTGGGGAGCAGCACTTGATGTTACAAACCCTGAACCGTTACCGCCAGAACATCCTCTCTGGAAAAATGAACGGTGTGTAATTACACCTCATACAGCAGGCGTAGGATTCGGTCATCTTGATAAGACTGTTGATCTGCTTTGCAAGGTTACATGTGAAAACATCAGCCGCTATATGAATGGTAAAGAAATATTGAACAGTGTCTTTGTTTAAGGAGCAATAAATGACAAACATTCAGAAAATATTATTTGAATATCAGGATGAAAAATACGGTGACTTTATGGCAAAGCTTGTGCCGACTGAAGAAAGAAAATCATTCATTGGAATAAGGTCACCTTCTTACAAAAAAATAGTTCCTCTTGTAAAAGCTCTTCCAGCAAAAGAAATTGAATCTTTTAAAAATACACTTCCTCACAAATACCATGAAGAAAACTGTCTGCACATTGCGTTGATAAATTCCATAAAAGATTATGACGAATGCGTTTCATCTCTTGAAAAATTTATTCCATACGTTACAAACTGGGCAGTAAGCGATGGCCTTAACCCTAAAGTTTTTGAAAAGAATAAGGACAGTCTCATAAAAAAAATTGAAGTTTGGATAAAGCATGAACATCCGTATGCAAAACGAATAGCACTTCTTATGCTCATGAAATTTTATCTTGATGATGATTTCAATAAGAAATACCTCAAGTGGGCTGCAGAAATACGTTCAGAAGAATATTACGTAAACATGATGACTGCATGGTATTTTGCTGAAGCTCTTGTAAAACAGTGGGACGAAGCAATTGTATTCATTCAGAAAGAAAAGCTTGATGTATGGACGCACAACAAGGCAATTCAAAAAGCACGTGAAAGCTACAGGATTACTGATGAGCAGAAGGAATACCTTAATTCACTAAAAAGAAAACCTTCCAAAACAGATAAAAAATAAGTAAAAGTTAGATAAATAGCCATATTACAAGAAATTATAATCTATATCTGAAGTAACAGTTTTATGCATCTCTCGTGTTTAATTTATCGGACATAATAATTATGTTCAAGGAAAGGAAAACGAGATGAAAATTTCAGCAAAAACAAAAAAAATTACAGCAGCTTTAGCATCATTGCTGGCAATTGTTTCAATGAGCAGCTGTGTAATAAGGGCAAAAATCAATATTGAAGATATGGGACCTGTAAAGAAAGGAAATTTTGAATTAAAGCAGGAAGCAGTTACAGACAAACTGAATGTAAATGTTAATCTTGCTGTTGCAAATTTTTCTATAAAAAGAGGAAACCAGTTCTGCGTAAATTATAATATTCCGAAAAAATTAATTCCTGATGTAAATGTAAACGGCAATACAATTACAATTGACGGACAGGAAGATGCACGCTCAAAAAGTTTATCTATTGAGAATATAGATGACTTGTGGAATGTAGGAGAAGAAGGTTCAGATTCTTTCAAAGTTGAACTTGTTATTCCTCAGGATATGGAAATTAATGACATTGATTTGTCATTAAGAATTGGTGTAATCAGACTTAACGCAATTAATTTCAATGATATTGCAGCTGAAATTAATTTGGGAGACTGTATATTGTCTGACCTTACATGTTCTGTCATAGAAACTGATATTGATTTGGGTGATGTAAAATTGAAAGAAGTTACATGTACATCAGTTGATGTTGATAATTCGCTCAGTGATATTAGTTTGGAATCAGTTGTATGCTCAACTGTTGATGTTGCTGTTGAATTAGGAGATGTTAAGATTACCGGTATCAAATGTGAAGGTATTAATGTCGCTGCTGAATCTAGTGACATCGATGTAAGCGGTGATTATGCCAAAATAAATGCATCTGCGGGTTTAGGTGATATCACAATCAATACAGACCGTCCTGAAAAAGATGTAGAAATCAAAGTAAGTGTTGATCTGGGAAAAACAAAAATCAACAAGAAGTAATAAAATTTATTTCTGCATAAAAAAAGCGTAAAAGCATTTACATTAAGTTCATGAACTTAACGAATGATTTTACGCTTTAATTATTTTAGAGCAGATTATTAGCAGCTTGAATTATTTGAAAATCTTAGTGATAAAAGTCTTGAATCCCTTGAACCATACAGGAAAGTCGTGTGTACCACCTGCTACAGTTTCGTAAGAGAAGTTTTCAATTTTGCTCCAGTTTTCAAATGCTTCTGTGAACTGAGGATAGTTTGCATAAACAAGATTGTCTGCATCACCGCAGATCATGTATAAAGTATTGATGCTTGTGTCAGGGAAAGATTTTTCTACACCGGCAATATATTCTTCAGGACCAGTAAATGTTGCAGCAGAGAATGCACCAAAGTAACTGATGATGTCGAGACATTCTCCAATACCAATGTTCAATGTCTGAGCACCACCCATTGAAAGTCCGGCAATGGCAGTATTGTCACGTCCTTCTGCACAATTGAAGTTAGCATAAATGTAAGGAAGAATATCATTTCTGAGTTCTCCGCCAAAACAGTTGAATCCGTTGAAGTCAGTTCCTGAACCGTTTGGTCCCCACTGGCTGCTTGCAACACCAGTTACTGTTACAAGAATAAACGGTTTTACAGAACCGTCTGCAATTCCCCTGTCCATGTAGCCTTTGATTTTTCCACCGTTGCCCTGATCTGTTAAGCCCCATGTATTTTCATTCTGTCCGTAACCGTGAAGAAGTACGAATACAGGATATTTTGTTTCCTTGTCATCAGCGTTGTATCCTGCTGGAAGATAAACCCATGCATGCTTTTCGTATTCAGAAGCATTGTCTTTTGCTGTGTAATCTTTTGTAGGATACATTATTGATTTTACACTACCTCTCTGTGAATCAGAAAGTCCGTCATCAAAAGGAATGTCTTTACCGGCATCCTTCTTTCTGTTGAATGTAACCGATTTGATTGTAACCCTTATCTGATCCCTGTCCCTGTTGCCTCTCTGGTAATCATTGAACTTTAAGCAGAAAGCCTTGATTCCGTCGTAGTCAGAAGAATTGACAACTCTTTCTGATAAGTTTTCAGAAAACTCA
Organism: Treponema sp.; assembly: GCA_045643485.1. Classification (GTDB taxonomy): domain Bacteria; phylum Spirochaetota; class Spirochaetia; order Treponematales; family Treponemataceae; genus Treponema_D. The sequence goes on from JAZUKU010000087.1 coordinate 15,029, forward strand.
ATTGTGTAAGAGTAGTCACCGGAAAATGCATCTGTGTCAAAGTATTCAACATCTTCTGCACCGCCAAAAATACCAGTTGAATCAGAAGTAAGAAGACGTAAGCAGAAGCCAGGGTCCATTGCTTTCTTGCTCCATTTTCCTTCAACAGGACAATATGTAAATTCAATACTTACTGAATCATAATTTGCTGTATTGATGATTGAGTCAGCTGGATTTTCATTAAGATAAAATGCAAGACCGCCACCTGCTCCACCCATTGCAGTTGCAGTATAACTTGCTGAACCGTCCGGATTGTAAACAACGTCACTTGCAACTGTGTCAAAAGTCAATGCTTCTGTAAATGGAATGCGTGGCCCGTCACCGATTTTCAATCCGTAAGACTGTTCGCTTTTTGTTGACTGACATCCGGCAAATATAAGTACTGCTGATGTGATTAAAATAGAAGATAAAAGCTTATTCTTTTTCAATTTAAATTCTCCTCGTAAAATTTCAGTTAATCGATTATTTTATCAAAGAATATAAGAATATTTCATAATCATTTAAATAGGTAAAATGTATGAACGGAAGATAACATGTTGCTTTTTTTTAAGAATATAATGAGTTATAATAAGATTAATCTATTAATAAAGGAAAGAAAGTGAAACATTACGCTAAAAAATTATTACCATTAGTTTTCATTGCATTTTTGTCAGCCGGTACATGGGCTCAGACAATGCTTGCCCCTGAAGTTCAAACAAAAATATTCAATTCAGTTTTCGAAGTTGTTGTTGATAAAATAGAGTCAACAAACATTACTTATGAAAAAGAACTTCCGCTTGACCGCCTGCCGTTTTCTGTCAGAAATGATAAGTACAATTCAGTAGGAACAGCATTCCTTATGGATGACGGACAGTTTTATTCTGCTTCTCATGTATTTTCTCTTTACGGAGATACTGTAGTAAAAAATTATTATATCCGTAACTCAAATGGAGAAACTTTTAAGGTTGATAAAATAACATCACTTTCGAGTTACCGTGATTTTATTTCATTCACTGTAGAAAATTTTTCAATTCCGGAAGGTTCAGGTCTCAAGTCAGCATCTGATTTCCAGCTTAATACAACTGTTTTTTCTGTAGGTAATGCTCAGGGACAGGGTGTAATAATCAGAAACGGAATGATTACAAGCCAGACTCCGGAAGAACGCAACGGTGAATTTAACTGGCTTCGTTTTACTGCTGCTGCAAGTCCAGGAAATTCAGGAGGTCCGTTGATTACTGAAGCAGGTGATGTTATCGGTATCATTACAATGAGAAATGAAACTGAAAATTTGAATTTTGCACTTCCGTTTAGGGAAACTGAAACTGGTAAAGATGGAAAAGGTATTGTGGATGAAAGATTCTATTATGCTTTGCCAAATCTTGCTGCAGTAACAAAGTATTTTGAGTTCAAGCATTCAGTCCAGCTTCCTGCAAGCTATGAATCAATTCATGATGAATTCAGACAGGTTTATCATAATCTTAATATAGAAGTAGTAAACGAAATGCGTAAGGAATATAATCCTGATGCACCAAAAGGTTTTGGACGCTCAAAGGAATTCCCGTTCTTTAATACTGCATATTCCCTTGATAATCCTATTACAATTTATCTTGAAGAATCAGGTGAATGGGGTATGGGGTCTACAGATACAAAATCCGTAAGGCTCGAGGATAACGGTTCCGTTGCCTATGCTGCAAATTTCGGATACTACATGTTTACCATAACAAAGCCTGATTCTGTTTCATTGGAAGACTATGTCCTTAATCCAAAAAAGTATATGGATGACATTGCCAAGGTTATAAATTTAAATCGAACTGTGGCAGGAGAAAGAATAAGCGTAACATCATTTGGAGAACCTGAAACTTCTGAAAAATACAGGGATTACTTTGGAAGAACATGGTACGTAAATTATTTCCCTATTGATTTTGCAGACCAGATGATCATTACTTTTGCAATTCCTATGCCGACTGGTTTGTATGTAATATACCGGCTTTCTTCTCGTTCAAATGTTCTTTCTGGTGTTTACCTCGACATGCAGTTTCTGGCTGATCACACTTATACGGATTATTATGGAAAGTTAAGCAACTGGAAGGAATATCTTTCGCTTTGTGATGAACTTAACGAAGGAAAATCCGATATGGAAAAACAATTTAAAATTGACTGCAGTGAAAATGAACTGAATGTCACAAACGGTTTATACACAGTTAAAATAACTCCTGAGCTAATGAGTTTTGATGATGAAACACGCATAAGTTCATTAAATGCATATAAGTTGAAGGATGATAAAATTGTTCTTGAAAACAGAAGCCTTGCAATTTATTCGAAACCTAAATCTGAAAATTTCAAATTCGCAGAAGTTTATATGACTCCAAAACCATATGATGATTCAATAAAATCTTTGAACGACAGGTGGAAACAGCTGCTTTCAAGAATAGCTCCATATAACGGAGAACCGTACAATGACGAATCATATACTGAAATGAATACAATTGTTTATTCTGAAAATGATCCGCAGGAATTATATCAGTTCAGTTTTGAATTGATAAATCAGAATCAGTTTGAAGAAATAAGACAGTTTGCAGACAGCTTCATGAAATGCCTGACAATAAATAATTAAAGTTCATTTAATTAAGAAGTATATTGTTGATAAGGAGCGAAGTTGTGAATATTCGTTATGCAACAGTAGATGACGCAGAAGCTTTACTTAAGATTTATTCATATTACGTAGAAAATACTGCAATTACTTTTGAATGGGATACTCCTGCTGTAGAAGAATTCCGCAGCAGGATTGAAAATACGCTTAATAAATATCCGTATCTTGTTGCTGAAGAAAACGGTGCTGTTGTCGGTTACGCTTATGCCAGTCTTTTCAGGACACGTGCTGCTTACGCGTGGGATGTAGAGACATCAATTTATATTCAAAAAGATTTTCGCGGGAAGGGAATTGGCCGGGCTCTTCTTGAAAAACTGGAATCACTTTTAAAAGAGCAGGGTGTTTTGAATGTATATGCAGTCGTCACATATACTCCTGTTGAAGACGAATATCTTACTCATGCAAGTTTAAAATTCCATACAAAAATGAAATATACAAAAGTAGCTGAATTCCACAAATGCGGCCATAAGTTTAACCGCTGGTACGGAACAGTTACTATGGAAAAATTCTTAGGTGAACATACGGAAAATCCTGTTCCTGTAAGTAAATGTAACTGAATGAATATTTTTGTTGACATCACAATTTGCTGGTGTTAGTATTAACTAAACTCTTTGCGCTGCAAGACATTCCTTTTATGAAATGCAGACAACAGTACAAACTGAGCAGGCGATGATTTTCCAAAGAAAATTGTGGGGCCGGGTTACCTAGAGTAACAACAGATTGTGTATTCTATACGCCTTCTGTGGGACAGGAAGTATGTTCCGCAGAAGGTGTTTTTTTATGCCTTTGCGGAATACCGAATGTAAAGAGAATACATTTTTCTGTGAGGTTCCGTATGGACGAAAACAAAATCATCCGTAAGGTAACATTTGTCGGAGTAGCCGGAAATGTTGTCCTTGTCGCATTCAAACTGTTTGCGGGTATTGCAGGTAAATCAGGCGCAATGATTTCAGATGCAGTACATTCACTTTCAGACGTATTTGCTACAGTCGTAGCATTCATTGGCGTACGTATTTCAAAAAAAGCTCCTGACAGCGCACACCCTTACGGACATGACCGTTTCGAAAGCCTTGCTTCAATGCTTCTTGGATTGATTTTACTTGCTACAGGTTTAGGCATTGGCTATTCAGGTGTAAGAACAATATGCGCCGCTAATTTTGACCAGCTTCAGGTTCCGTCAGTAATTGCGTTGGTTGCGGCAATAGTTTCAATCGTAACAAAAGAAGCAATGTTCTGGTACACAAGATACTATGCCAGAAAAATAAATTCTTCTGCATTCATGGCAGATGCATGGCATCACCGTTCAGATGCACTTTCTTCAGTTGGTTCACTTATCGGTATTGCAGGAGCACGTCTTGGCTTTGCAATCATGGATCCCCTTGCGTGTGTAATAATATGTCTTTTCATTCTCAAAGTCGGTTTTGACATTCTAAAA
>JAZUKU010000088.1:0-8311 GCA_045643485.1 Treponema sp.
AAGACAGCCGCTGATCCTGAACACGATTTTATGGTTTACAGTGACAGAGGACTGCATTTTACATACAGACAGTTTGACAAGCGCGTAGATAATCTTGCATGCGGACTTTACGCAATTGGTGTAAGAAAGGGAGACAACGTAGGCATATGGGCAACAAATGTTCCTGACTGGCTTACATATATGTTTGCCTGCGCACGACTTGGGGCTGTGGCAGTAACTGTTAACACAAGCTACAAGCTTCACGAACTTGAATACCTTATACAGCAGTCTGACCTTTCAACATTGTGTCTGACTGACGGCGTTAAGGATTCAAATTATGTTTCAATGATTAAGGAGCTTGTTCCTGAAATTGATGAATATGAACGTGGCTGCCTTAAGTCAAAGAAATTTCCTTACTTAAAGAATGTAGTTTTTATGGGTCCTGAAAAATTCCGCGGACTTTATTCTACCCCGGAACTTCTTCTTTTAGGCATGCATGTTGATATAGAAATAATTCATGCAATAGAAGATGCAACTACATGTGATGATGTTGTTAACATGCAGTACACTTCGGGAACTACAGGTTTTCCTAAAGGCGTTATGCTTACGAGCCGCAACATTATAAACAACGGTTACTCAATTGGCGAATGCATGCGCTACACTGACAAGGACCGCGTTTGCTTACCGGTTCCGCTTTTCCATTGCTTTGGAATTGTTCTTGGCGTAATGGCTGTTCTTTCTCACGGAGCAACACATGTTCTTCTTGAAAGCTTTGATCCGCTTGTTGTTCTGCAGAGTATTCAGAAAGAAAAATGCACTTCGCTTTATGGCGTACCTACAATGTATATTTCTGAACTCAATCATCCTTTGTTTGATACATTTGATTTGTCTTCAATGCGTACTGGAATCATGGCCGGTTCAGGCGTACCTGTTGAGCTTATGAAAACAGTTAACGACAAAATGCACATGAATGAAATTACTTCTGTTTACGGTCTTACAGAAACTTCTCCTGGTATGACACAGAGCCGCTGGAACGATCCTCGTGACGTACGTGCTGAAACTGTTGGACACGAACTTCCTGACATTGAAGTAAAGGTACTTGATCCAGAAACAAACGAAGAATGTCCTGTTGGCGTACAGGGTGAAATGTGCTGCCGTGGCTACAACATAATGAAAGGCTATTACAAAATGCCTGAAGCCACTGCAGAAATAATTGACGAAAACGGATTCCTTCATTCAGGTGACCTTGGCGTAAAAGACGAAAACGGAAACTACAGAATTACAGGACGCATCAAGGATATGATCATACGCGGTGGTGAAAACATTTATCCTCGCGAAATAGAAGAGTTTCTTATCCAGATGCCTGAAATAAAAGACATACAGGTTGCAGGAGTTAAGAGTAACCGTTACGGTGAAATTACAGGTGCATTCATCATTCTGCATGAAGGCAAGACTCTTACTGAACAGGATGTAATTGAATTCTGCCGTGACAAACTGAGTAAATACAAATGGCCTCAGCTTGTAATGTTTGTAGATGAATTCCCGTTGACTGGCAGCGGAAAGATTCAGAAGTTCAAGCTTACTGAAATTGGTACAAAATACCGCCGTGAAGTTCTTAAAGTAAACGATTGATATTTTTGACCGTCAGTTTCAGCTGGCAGTCAAAGGAGGTTCTTATGAACGAAGAAATTAAAGCTGTTGCAGACCGTCTTATCGGTTTGCGTGAAATCATGGATGTTTCTGTTGAAGAAGCAGCTGCTGTTTGCCGCATTTCAAACGAACAGTATGAGCTTTACGAATCTGGTACTGTAGACATTCCTGTTGGCATACTTCAGTCAATGGCTAAGGAATATAAGATTGATTTAGGCACATTAATTTCCGGTAAAGAACCTCACATGAAATCATACTGCTTAACAAAAAAAGACAAAGGCATTTCTGTTGACCGCCGAAGTGACTATGAATATCAGGCACTTGCAACTGGTTTTCAGAACAGAAAAGCTGATCCGTTCATTGTACGCATTACTCCTGAAGAAACAAAAGAAATTCATTTCAACAGCCATCCTGGTCACGAATTTGAATACATGATTGAAGGAAGCATGAAGCTTGTAGTTGACGGTAAGGAAATGGTTGTCGAAGAAGGTGACAGCGTTTACTTTGACGGAACAAAGAAGCACGGTATGCAGGCACTTAACGGAAAGCCTGCAAAATTCCTTGCGCTAATAATCTAGTAATTAATTAAAAAGAGAAATATATGCTTGAGAAATTTTTGGAAAAGACTGAATTCGCAGATTACAATGATTTTTTTGCAAACTACAAAATCAATGTACCTGAGCGGTTCAACTTTGGTTACGATGTAGTAGATTATCTTGCTGCCGAAAGACCTGATGCAAAAGCACTTGTCTGGTGCAACGATGCTGATGAAGAAATAACTTTTACTTTTAAAGACATAAAGGACCGCTCTGATGAAGCTGCGGCATTTTTCTTAAAGCAGGGCATTAAGAAGGGCGACTTTGTAATGCTCATCCTGCAGCGCCGTTACGAATTCTGGATAAGCATCATAGCACTTCACAAAATAGGTGCCGTTGTAATTCCTGCAACACACATGCTTACAAAAGAAGACATTGTTTTCCGCTGCAGTACTGCTTCAATCAAGGCAATCATTGCTGTAGATAACCGCGACCTTTTCAAATACATTGAAGAGTCAAAGATGGAATGTCCTTCGTTAACAACACTCATCGCAGTTCCGCCTTTTGGAATCGATAAGAAATTCAGCGAGACAGATCTTGAACTTCATGCTGACTGGATGGATTTCCACGAATGCATTGAAGAACTTACATCTTCTGACATGGAAGCATTTCATTCTCTCAAGCGTGAAGAAATAAATTCAAATACAGACATAATGCTTGCTTATTTTACAAGCGGTACTACAAGTCACCCGAAGCTTGTTGCCCATAACTTCCTGTATCCTCTTGGGCATATCGTTACTGCATCATACTGGCAGCAGGTTAAGAAAGACGGTCTTCACCTTACTGTAGCAGATACAGGCTGGGGCAAGGCTGTATGGGGTAAGCTTTACGGTCAGTGGATTGCAGAATGTGCAGTATTTGTTTACGACTATCACGATAAGTTCAAGCCTATTGATTTAATCAAGCAGATTGAAGCTCATCACATAACAAGTTTCTGTGCTCCGCCTACAATTTACCGCTTCCTCATTCAGGAAGATTTAAAGCAGTATGATTTTTCTTCTTGCGGACACTGGTCTACAGCCGGCGAACCTTTGAGCGAAGAAGTATTCAACCGCTGGAAAGAAATTACAGGTAAGGAAATTCACGAAGGCTTTGGTCAGACAGAAACAACACTTTCACTTTTGAATTTCGGCAATGAAAAAATAAAGCCTGGTTCTCTTGGAAAACCGGCACCTTACTACAACGTAACTTTGGTAGACGAAAACGGCGAAGAAGTAGAAGACGGTGAAGTAGGTGAAATTGTCGTTGACATGAAGAACGGTTTGTTCCCGGGACTGTTCATGTGCTATTACGGTGATGAAGAAAAGACTAAATCTGTAATGCATGACGGTTTCTATCACACAAGTGACAATGCATGGCGTGACGAAGACGGTTACTTCTGGTTTACAGGACGCAATGATGACGTAATCAAATGTTCTGGTTACCGCATTGGTACTTTCGAAGTAGAAAGCGTTTTGATGCAGCATCCTGCAGTAGTTGAATGTGCCGTAACTGCAGCTCCGGATCCGGTACGTGGTCAGGTTGTAAAGGCTACAATCATTCTTGCAAAGGATTACAAGCCTGGTAACGATGACCTTAAGAAAGACATTCAGCTTTTCGTAAAGAAAACGACTGCTCCTTACAAGTATCCGCGTATCATTGATTTTGTTGACGAACTTCCAAAAACAATCAGTGGAAAAATTAAGCGTAAGGACATAAAATAGACAAAGGATGTTTTATTTAACATTCATATACAGGAGGAAAAAATTATGATTAATGACATTAAATCAGTTGCAGAAAGAATGGCAGGTTTAAGAGACACACTTGACGTATCTGTTGAAGAAGCAGCAGAAGCATGTGATGTATCAGTAGAACAGTACTTAAAGTACGAAAGCGGCGAATCAGATATTCCTCTTGGAGTTCTTGACAGTATGGCAAAGAAATTCAACTTTGATGTTTCACTGTTGATTTCTGGTGAAGAACCACATAACAAGTCATACTTTGTTACAAAACTTGGTGAAGAAGGTGCCGTAAACAGACATGCTGATTACGAATATCTTTCTCACGGACAGGGCTTTGTGGGCCGCAAAATTGATCCTTACGTCGTCAATGTCCCTCAGAGGGACTCAGAAGACATACATTTTAACCAGCATCCTGGACAGGAGTTTGACTTTATTCTTGAAGGCAAACTTAAGGTTGTTGTTGACGACAAAGAATTTATACTGCTCCCTGGCGAGTCAGTTATTTTTGATGCCAAAAAGAAGCACGGCTTTCTTGCACTTGACGGCAAACCGGCAAAACTTCTGGCAATCGTAATTTAAGGAATATAAAACAAAATGGAAGAACAGTTTCTCGAGCGGACAGAATTCAGCTCGTATGAAGATTTTCACAAAAACTATAAATTAAAAATACCGCAGAACTTTAACTTTGGCTACGATGTAATGGATGAAATTGCACGCCATAATCCTGACGGAAAAGCTCTTGTATGGACAAATGATGAAGGCGAATATCTTGAAATAACATTTGCTGAAATGAAAAGACTTTCAGATGCAGCAGCTTCTTATTTCATGGAAATCGGTGTAAAAAGACATGACTTTGTAATGCTCATTCTGCAGCGCCGTTACGAATTCTGGATAAGCATGATTGCACTCTGCAAAATCGGTGCCGTAGCAATTCCTGCAACACACATGCTTACCAAAGAAGACCTTGAGTTCCGCTTTAATCACGCAAACATTAAAATGATTCTCAGCGTTAACAACGAAGAAATCATGACTCATATCGATGAAGCTTCAGTTAATTCTCCAAGCTTGAAGATTAAGGCTTGCGTTAACGAAATGGGCATTGACCGCCCAATGGACAATCTTCACGAAGGATGGCTCAACTTTAAGGAAGGAATGAAGAATGCAAAACCGTTCCCTGTACTTAAACGCGAAGATGTTTCTTCTAATGAAGATTTGATGCTCGGTTATTTTACAAGCGGCACCACAAGTCACGCAAAGCTTGCTGTACACAACTTTTTGTATCCGCTTGGTCATATTACAACTGCAAAATACTGGCAGCATGTTACTAAGGGTGGACTTCACCTTACTGTAGCAGATACAGGCTGGGCAAAGGTTGCGTGGGGCCGCCTCTACGGTCAGTGGATTTGTGAAACAGCTCTGTTTGTTTACGATTACCACGCACGCTTTAAGCCTACTGATTTGTTGAAGCAGGTAGAGAAGTACAAGATAACAACATTCTGTGCTCCTCCGACAATTTACCGCTTCCTCATTCAGGAAGATATTTCCGGATTCGATTTGTCTTCAATTACGCATTGTTCTACGGCAGGCGAACCGTTGAGCGAAGAAGTATACAATAAGTGGCAGGAACTTACAGGCCACAAAATTACTGAAGGATTCGGTCAGTCAGAAACTACTGTTTGTCTTTTCAATTTTGATGACAACAAGATTAAGCCTGGCTCAATCGGTATGCCTTCTCCTTACTACAATGTTGAACTTCTTGACAGCGAAGGAAAGCCTGTTCAGGACGGTAAGGTAGGTGAACTCTGCTTTAACATAAAGGACGGTCGCTTCCCTGGACTTGTTGTTGAATATTACAATGATCCTGAAAAGACAGCTGCTGCTTTTAAAGACGGTTACTATGATACTGGTGACATGGCATGGCGTGATGAAGACGGTTACTACTGGTTTACAGGCCGCAGTGATGACGTTATAAAATGCTCTGGTTACCGCATTGGTACTTTCGAAGTAGAAAGCGTTTTGATGCAGCATCCTGCAGTTGTTGAATGTGCCGTAACAGGTGCACCAGACCCGATCCGCGGTCAGGTAGTAAAGGCTACAATCGTTCTTGCAAAGGAGTATAAGCCTGGTAACGATGTGCTCAAGAAGGAAATTCAGACTTTCGTTAAGCAGACGACAGCTCCATACAAATATCCGCGTATCATTGATTTTGTCGAAGCATTGCCAAAAACAGCAAGCGGTAAAATCATGCGCAAGGATCTGAGGAAGTAAATTCCTCTGAGGAAGTAAATTCCTCTGATCAGAATAAGCACCTCCTGTTACGGGAGGTGTTTTTTTTGCATAACATTTGTCTGTGTAGTATAATAAAGCATTATGAAAACAGTCGTTAAAGAAGCATCATACGATTATGTAAAAAACATAAAGACACCAAAAGTAAAAAAGCCCGTAAAGCCAAACATGTTCTGGCGTACACTCATAAAGATAATTGCTCTGCCGGACTTAAAGGCAACAAACTTCAAGTACAATATGATTGGTATGGAAAAACTCGGTAAAAAAGAACCGTGCCTTATCCTTATGAATCATTCTTGCTTCATGGATCTTGAAATTGCGGAAAGCATAATGTATCCGCGGCCGTTAAATGTAATCTGCACAAGCGATGGTTTTGTAGGAAAGAATTTCCTAATGCGCTCAATAGGCTGTATTCCTACAAATAAATTTGTTGCTGACTTTGTAATGGTTAAGAACATGAAGTATGCTCTTGAAAAACTTCATTCGTCAGTGCTTATGTATCCTGAAGCAAGCTACAGTTTTGACGGAACGGCAACTCCTCTTCCATCAACACTTGGACGCTGCCTTAAACTTTTGAATGTTCCTGTAATCATGATACGTACTTACGGAGCATATGCGCGCAATCCTCTTTACAATAACCTTCAGGTAAGAAATGTAAATGTAAGTGCAGACGTAAAGTATCTTCTTTCACCAGAGGATATTCAGAATAAATCTTCTGATGAACTTAACGAAATACTTAAGAAAGAATTTACTTTTGACAACTGGAAATGGCAGCAGGAAAACAACGTAACAGTTAGCGAACCGTTCCGAGCTGACAGCCTGAACCGTGTACTTTACAAATGCTGCAAATGTGGTACTGAAGGAAAAATGGAAGGTAAGGGAATAAAGCTTTTCTGCCATAACTGCGGTGCTGAATGGACTCTTAATGAAAAAGGCTTCCTTGATTACACAGACGGCTCTTCTTCAGAAGATAAGACTTCTGCTGACAACGGCGGCTTTAATCATGTGCCTGACTGGTTTGCATGGGAGCGTTCTGAAGTAAAAAAAGAAATTGTTTCGGGAACATATAAAATTGAAACAGGTGTTGAAATATATATGATGGTAAACACAGATGCTGTTTACAAAGTAGGCGAAGGTACACTGTCTCATACAAAAGAAGGCTTTGTGCTTGACGGAAGCGAAGGAAAACTTCATTATGAACAGAAACCTAAGGCAAGCTACAGTCTCTATTCAGACTATTACTGGTACGAAATAGGAGATATGATATGCATAGGCGATATGAAAACGCTTTACTACTGTTTCCCTAAAGAGAGTGGGGATTTGGCAGCAAAGGCACGTATTGCTACAGAAGAAATATTTAAAATGGTTCAGCCATAAATTTTTATGCTTACAAAAAGAAAGGAGTTTGTATGAGTAAAAAAAGATTATTGATTTGCCTGTTTGTTTTAACAGCAGGCTTGTTGTTCGCACAGAATGATTCAGAAGCACAGAACAGGTTTTCGTTAGGCGCAGGTTTTTCTGCATTCGGTCCGGAAATTGATTTCAGTTATTACAACAATCACTTTACGGCAGAAGCTGAACTTGCTGTTCCTGCTGTAATGCGTAATACAGATGCAATGCTTGGTTCGTTTGATTTAATGCCAAAGCTTGAAGCCGGATATGTATTCAACAGGAGGGCTGACATATGCAGCTTTGTTTTAGGTGGTGCATATATTTCTGAATATTCATTCAGGGATGTAAACAATCTGCAGCTTGTTGGTCTGTACGGAAAGGTGTTTAAGAATTTCTTTAACGGAAAAATGGAACTTTCTTTGAAAAGCTATCTGCCTTTGTTTATGGGTGTTTGTGATGAAGATTATTTTGAACCAAACTTCCTTTTCTTATCGCCGAGCATGCTGCTGCTTTCCGCTATGGTTGGCGGAATGGCAACAACAATTTCGGTAAAATACTGCTTCTAAAGAATCTTATTTTAGCGTGCACCCTTGTCGTAAGGAATGCCTTCTGCCTTTGGTGCACGTGACTTACCCGAAGTAAATGCAAGTACAACAAGAGAAATAATGTACGGAAGCATTTTGTAAA
>JAZUKU010000089.1:0-12716 GCA_045643485.1 Treponema sp.
CATGAGTTCAATTGTTGGGCTTCATGGCGGTGCGGGTCAGGTAAATTATGCTGCAAGTAAAGGCGGACTTATTGCATTCAGTAAAAGTCTTGCTAAGGAAACTGGCAGCCGCGGTGTTCGCGTAAACTGTATTGCTCCGGGATTTATTGAAACTGATATGACCAATGCAGTTAAGGAAGATTTGCGCAAGGCGTGGGTTGAGCAGATTCCGTTAAGGCGTGCTGGTGTAACGCAGGATGTTGCCAACACAGCGCTGTTTCTGGCGAGTGATTTAAGTTCATACGTTACGGGGCAGGTTATTGGTGTTGACGGCGGAATGGGGTGTTAACAGATACGGTGACGGTTAACACGAGAGGTGTTTGTTAACGAACAATGCTTTTGCTGACGGTCGCGTAATTCAGTAAATAAAAAATGGAGGAAGAATATGAGACGTGTTGTAATTACAGGAATGGGTTGTGTTTCGCCATTAGGAAATTCAGTTGAAGAAACATGGCAGGCAGTTAAAGCAGGAAAGTGCGGCATTGCAAAAACAACTCACTTTGACGCATCAGGCTTTAAGGTAAAATATGCGGCTGAAGTAAAAAACTTTAACGCAGAAGATTATATGGATTCAAAGGCAGCCAGAAAAATGGCACGCTTTACAAAATACGCAGTTGCGGCAGCAAAAATGGCTCTTGAAGATGCGGACCTTATTGAAAAAAGTGAAGAGCTTTTGAACACAAGCATTTATCTTGGCGTAGGAATCGGCGGTTTTGAAGTTACCGAAGAAAGTGTAATCAAATATTACACCAGTCAGGGCAAGCGCGTTCCACCAATGACAATTCCTGAACTCATACCGAATGAAGCTGCAGCCAACATCAGCATGACTTTTGGAATTCACGGAGCAACACACACAATTGCAACAGCTTGTGCAAGCGGAACTGACGCTATTGGAGACGCAATGGACAGCATTCGTGCAGGAAGAAACGACATTGTGTTAACGGGCGGAACAGAAAGTACAATCAACGGATTTTCAATTGCTTCTTTTGAAGTACTGCAGGCCCTTAGCAGCGGATTTGAAGACTGTCCGCAAAAAGCAAGCAGACCGTTTGACAAAAAGCGTGACGGTTTTGTAATGGGTGAAGGAAGTACTGTTCTTGTTTTAGAAGAATATGAACACGCAAAAAAACGCGGTGCTAAGATTTATGCTGAAGTTGCTGGCTACGGTGCTTCAAGTGATGCCTATCATTTAACAGCTCCAAATCCAGACGGTAAGATTGGTGCTCTTGCAATGACACGTGCAATGAAAGACGCTGGTGTTAAACCGGAAGACATTCAGTATTACAATGCTCACGGAACAAGCACTCACTTAAACGACAGCGGCGAAACAAAAATGCTTCATCTTGCGTTTGGTGAAGAAGCAGTTCACAAGCTTAAAGTGTCTTCTACAAAAAGCATGACTGGTCACTGCTTGGGAGATGCGGGTGCGCTCGAAGCAATGATTTGCGTTAAGGCAATGAATGACGGCTTTTTCCCACCAACAATAAATCTTGACGAACCGGACGTTGAAGGCGGCTGCGATTTGGATTATGTTCCGAACAAAGGTGTTGAAGGTGAAATCAATTGTGCAATGAGCGGAAACTTTGGCTTTGGTGGACACAACGGAATACTTGTGTTCAAAAAGATTTCAGCGTAAGCAGAGTCGGATATCTTCAGCAGATTGTGCTAAGTCTCTGCGCCATCCGCTGGCGGTGAGGCAGAATGACAAATTGTCGGTAAAAACAGCTTACCGTCAGAGATTGTACTAAGCTTCGCCACCACCACTTGGCGGTGAGAGAAAAAAATCAGGAAAACAAAATGAGTGTAACAAAAGAAATAGAATCACTTCTTCCGCACAGAAAACCGTTTTTGTTCGTAGACGAAATAGTAAGCTGCAGTGAAGAAGGAAGCACAAGCATCCATACATTTACAGAAGACGAATTCTTTTTTAAGGGACATTTTCCGCAGTACCCCGTAGTACCGGGCGTAATTCTAATCGAAACAATGGCACAGGCTGGCGGCGCTGCGTTAAGCTTTCAGAAAAAATTTGAAGAAGGAAGCCTGTTCTTTCTGGCAACAGTAGACAAAGTAAAATTCAAGAATCAGGTACGTCCCGGTGACACTGCACGAATAGAAATTAAAAACCTTCGCGTAACAAGCCATATGATAAAGCAGAGCGGACAGCTTTTTGTAGGCGACAGGCTTTGTGCCCAGGCTGAATTCATGTCGCTTGTAGGACAGTCATAGTAAGCAAAAACAGCCGGAATCAGCATTAATATCTCATTATATAGTAAGAAAAAGCATAAATTTGCAAAAAAATCCCCGGAAATTCAAGAATTCTGCCGATATTAGAAGAGAAGGATTGTTTTAAACAGAAAAGTGTGCTTAAATTTATTGGATATTTTGGAGATTTTATGAACTGTTCTTATTTAAAAACTCAGAAAAACTCATTGCGCAAAGTCTTTGCCGTATTGTCATTCAGTTTATTCTCTGCCTTTGCTTTTGGTGCAACATTTACCTGGAAAGGCTCTCAAGATTCTGACTGGAATAATGATGGTAACTGGGAAGGTGGAACAGTTCCTTCTAACAGTTCAACAGTAACAGTTGTTGTTGATAAAGCTTCAGACGGTCATGATCCGGTTCTCCAGGACGACATTTTTATAAAATCTTTGGAAATAAAAGAAGGAAACAGGCTTGATGCTGGTGTTCACAAGGCAACAATAAGTTCAAGCTTTACATGCAATGGTGTTTATGCAGTTCAGATAGATAATCCGCAGCCTCTTGGAGTAAGTACAGGCAGCTCACCTTATGTCAGGGGAAATACAATAGTCTGGGGTGATGATTCATTCCTTGAATATTATGCTCCTTCCGGTTCCGAAGAAACTGTTTTTTCAGAAGCAGATTTACAGAATGGAAACCTTTATTCAGATTTAGTTTTATTTAAATACAAAAACCTTTATGTTAATCTTCCGGAAAAAACATATAAGCCTGTAAAGGAAAAGCTTGAAGTATCAGGTAATGCCAGATTCAATTGTGCAAAAGTATTGACCGAAACAGGTGACCAGTTTTATGAAGGCAAAGTTTTACTGGAAAGTGATGTTGAATTTAACAGCGGAACAAACGGTGTATATTTCAGAAAGTCAACAATAAATCTTGGCACAAGAGGTCATCTCGAAAGCTCTGCAACAGAAAGCGGTTATACCTTTAATGCAGTTTTCAGCGGGGAAACGGTAAGCTTTGTTTCTTCAATAAAAGTAAATAACCTTACTGTAAATTCAAATGTAATAAATTTTGACGGCGATACAGTAGATACTGCTGAAATTCTGACTACGGGAAAACAGATTTATTCTAATCCGGTTAATATTCTTTTCAATACTGTATCAATAGGTACAAGAGTATTTACTGCTTCAGAAATTGAAATGCACGGCAACTGGATTAATACACAAAAAAATACTTACCTTACTTTCAATGCGCCTTTAAAGATATACGAAAATACTGTAATCGACAGTAAGGGAATTATTTTTGAAAAAGATATAGAACCTGTTTCTGCAGACCAGATAATTTTTACTGTTAACGGAACTCAGAATGAAATATGTTTCTACGGCGATACAGGTAAGGTAAACAGATTTAAGCAGATTGCTTCTTCTTCAGACGGATGTCATCTTAAGTTTGGTAAAGAAACTGATACGGTAAAGAAGATCATTAAAGCACAGACATTCTCATTCCTTACAACAGACAGAATGGAAGGCAGCGCAACTGCAGATTTGTTTGGAGACATTACAGCAGATACAATATCAATAAAAACTCAGGCAATAAACTTTACAGGTACAGTACTGACAGCAGAAAATACAATTACACTCGAAGGTACAAAAGAAATCAAGCTGTCAGCAGATACAACTCTTGTAGCAGGAACTTCCGTAACATTTAACGGATTTGTTATTGGTAACAAAAAGCTTACCCTTAATTCAAAAGATTCTACTCCAGCTGTATTTACATTCAGCAGATTTGTAGGATATACAGGTACTTTATCAAGTAAAGTAGAAAATCCTCTTGGAGAAATTTATATTGATTCAGGTAAGTGTTATTTCAATGATGAAGTAAACATTAACAAACCGTTTACACAAACAGATTCTGCAGAATATTACTTCAAGAAAAATGTTGTTCAGAATGATACGACAGGAAACAATAACATCTTTAATGGAAAAATACATTTCAATAATTCAGAAAACATTTCGCTTGAATTGCAAAGGCCTGTAGTATTTGGAAATGATTCTTCTGATGAAAATTATTTTGAAGCAACTGTAAACACTCTTATTACAGTTAATACAAATAACAATGATGTTACATTCAACGCAAGCTTCAAATGCAACGACAATGACAGACAGAAGTTTGACGTTCATGCAGGAAACGGTAATGTTGTAATCAACAATGCACTTGGTTCTGATTCAGGACGCCTTTCTGATGTAGATATTTCCGGAAAGAATATAACTGTTGAAGGAAGCATTGTTGCAGACAATATAAAAGTAACTGTAGAAAAGCTTTATGAACAGAAAGAAAATTCCATCGTAAAGACAATAAGCCCTTATAAATTTACACAGGAAGCAAAAACATTATCGTCAGGACAAAAAGCTGATGCTAAGGCAATAATTGCAGGAAGTGTTATTTCTAACGGAACAACATTTGATTCAGATGTATTCATCAAACAGCCTGCTTCATTCAATACACTTATGGGTAAGCTCTTGTTTAAGAGAAATGTTTATATAGCATCAAGCGGTACAACAGAATTTACATTCTCTTCAAGTACAAACAGCGGTATTGAAGTAGATGAAAATTTAATTCTTTGCAAAGGTGAATTGAATTTAGGCGGTAATATTACAGTAAAAAAAGATCTTCTTCTTTTAGGAAATGCAGGTGAAGGTAACGGCGGCGTTTACAGTGATTCTTATGGAGAAGCAGATGATTTATTCTCTTACTTCAATGCAAACAGAAACGGTAAGCCGTATACACTGAATGTTTCTTCTTTACCGGCTGCATTCCCGGATTCTGCAAACACAGCATTCCCTGCAAAAACTGAGTGGAACGCAACTGTAACAAATCTTGGCGGAAGAACAATAACTGTTTATGAAAATTTCTACGACAACGGTGTAAGCTTAAATCCAACTTCTTCATGGACTTTAAGAATTAGGGAAAATAAAACAAATCAGTATATTGCAGAAGCATATAATGCTCAGATTGCTTATTCAACAGTTACCGCAATAAAAATTAATTCACAGGGAATAGCAGACGCAATCAGCAATGACAGCAAACCGTTTGCAAAAATTGCTGCTGCAGAAAATTGTAAGAACAGCGGAAACAATACTGTTCCAAGCAGTGTAAGGAATACAGGTTGGGATTTTGAACCGCTGACTATTTCAAAAGCATACACAATTAACGATAACGTTCTTTACATTGAATTCTCTCAGCCGGTAGAAAATGTACATAATGAACTTAACGGTATTGCTTCAAAGATTTCATACGATAACGGACAGAAAACTTTTGCCAGCGCATGGAGTAATGCTGAATGTACAACAGCACTTCCAACAGATAAAAATATTTCATCTATGTATTTAAAAACAGCAGACGGTCAGGCAAACAGATGGAATACGGATGCAACTGGAACTTTTGCAGGTAATGAGCAGAGTACAGATAAAGGAAGAACAAATGAACTTCCTGTTCACAGTACAGTAGTTCCTGATATAACAATTGAAAAAGCAACTGCTTCTGTTTATGAAACACTCCGCGATGATGCAAAGAACAGAATTAAGCTTTACAAGGGTGACGACCGCTTTACAGGCACAACAGATAAATGTTCTCCGGTATTGATTGCAGTATACACCGGTCAGGAACTTCACACGCCGTATGGTTCTTCTGCAGAATCTCAGCCGCAGTATGATGCACATAACTTTATTGAATTCCAGTATTCAGAACAGGTTAATGCAGGAACTTCAGTTACGGAAACAAGCGTAAATGTTCAGGCAAATGAAGCTCTTGGAGAAATTACTCCAACTTCTGATGCAAAGGGTATTGTAATAAAAGGCCTTGCTTCTTTGGAAAAAGGTAAGGTTGTCTGCGGTGAACGAAACGAATCCCTGACTTACGAAGAAAAAACAACAGTTCATTCAATTTACAGAAAGTTCAGGCAGACTGCAGCAGATGATGCTGATACTGCACAGACACACCGCATAAGGGTGGCAGTTGCAGGTTACGTTAACGGAACAATTTCTGTAGACGGAAAAACATACAATAACTGGAAGGGATATATTAAAGAAGCCGTAATGCCTTCCGGAAAAGTAACAAGAATTAATAACTCAAATATAAAGGATGCTTCTGGAAACGTTCTTGATTCAACAGGCGACGACCAGCATAAGCTTCCTCAGCTTACAGTTAATTCTGAAAATAAGGAAAACAGTTATACAGCAGGACTTACTGCAGACAATTCATTATATGGAACATGGGACCTTTCTCGTCCTCAGTTTGCCGTATGGTTTAATCCGGATCAGCTGTGGAGTGACGGAATAACACTTTACAAAAACAAGAACAGTGAAACAAGTTTCGAAATTGTTGGTTCACCAGGTTCTGCAACTGGTACAGAAGCAAAATGTATTGAATTCCATATATTTGACAATACAAATAATTACAGTGCTGCTTCTCCGCATTATATTCCAAAGAATGGTTGGGCAGATGCAGATAATACAATTATTGAATACTCATATGATGTAACTGGTGGTTCCCGCGCAAACATTGGCCTTACAGGAGCTGATGCTAAGCCAAACAGAACAGGCGGCGGTTTAAGAAGATCAAGCTTTGAAAATGCAAACAAAGCATTCAGGTATAATCTTGAAGGAGAAGATTCTTCTGCAATGAGGGAAGCTTCTTCTAAACCGTTTGTTCAGTATGCATACAGTGAACTTCTTAATTATTCAAAAGACACTACTTTAAGAACTCCGTGTCCTACATCAGACAGTTTGTATTTTGAAATGTTCATTAACGAAACAGGTCTTTCTGTTTCGCAGGTATTCAATGTTGAATTCATTCAGGACAAATGTTTCATTACAGACCTTGCAGGTAACCTTTTGTATGGTCCTGAAAACAGCGTAATGACTTCTCTTAACTTTACACCGCCACAGTTTGCATTAACAATTGCTGCTGTTGGCAAAAAAGAAATGTTCATGCTTTTCTCAAAGAAACTTGGTTCTTCAATCCTTACTGATTTACCAAAGCTTCGAGATAATCTTGAGCTTGTAACAATGGATGAATCAAAGCGTCTTTTGGAAACTGCAGCACATCCTTCTTCTGGACTTGCATTTGATACGACAAAAAATCCGCAGATTGCTTTTGAAGATGCTTCAGTAACATGCATTAAGTTTGCCCTGAACAAAGAAGTAACTCTTGCAGATATTAAAGATACATGGGTAAGGGTTAAGAAGGCTACCGAACAGGCTCTTGATAACCAGACAGGCCTTATGGCATACATTTCACCAATTCAGGATGATCTTGGAAATGCAATGACTGAATACAGTGTACACGCATTAAGTGATTTTGCTGTT
The DNA here is from genome assembly GCA_045643485.1 of Treponema sp. Taxonomy (GTDB): domain Bacteria; phylum Spirochaetota; class Spirochaetia; order Treponematales; family Treponemataceae; genus Treponema_D. Next base: position 7,605 of record JAZUKU010000089.1, read on the forward strand.
AATGCAGTTAAACCATTGAACGCATATGCACAGACTGTAAACACAACAGATCCGGATAATCCTGTTACAATTACGCTTAATACAATTACTTCATTTAAAACTGATGACTTAAGGAACGATCTTCCTACAGAAAGTGATATCTTCATGCAGGCAAATATTTCTGATCCTGACAATAAGGCAATTGCATTCTTCTCTTCAACAGAAAACCGTCCTGTAGCAGAACAGTTTAATCGTAAGCTGAATAAGAATATTAAAGTATGGCTTCCAATCGTAATGCCTTCGTTTACAGACAGGGCCGTTGCTCTTGATAAAGACTCTGGTGTTCTTTCTTCTGCTCCGGACAGCAGCAGTAACATTAAATTTGAAATTCAGAACACAGAATATCCTTGGGCTGCTGGAAAGAACGTTCAGTTTATTTTCGGTATTGCAAATACAGACGGCTCTCTTGTAAAGATTGATAACGACGGTAACAGCAATACAGAAAAGATTCCACTGTATGCATTACGCCTTAAGGATGAAAATGATATTACTTCTCTTGATGTCTGGCAGTTCAAGACGCTTGGTGTACAGAAGCAGCGTGGCGGTGTAATAATCCGCAACAATGTAATCAATGCATCTAAGAATGAAAAAACAATTCTCCAGATTGATATGCCTGAAAAGGATGACATAAAGATTGCTGTAATGACAGTAAGCGGCAGTATTGTAAAATACCTTCACAATGGTTCTCTCAACCAGGGAATGACTCTGCTTGAATGGGATGGTAAGAATAAAGCAGGTAATTTCGTTGCCAGAGGATTGTACTTTATAAGAATCTCCGGCGGTGGAATTGATGAAACAAGAAAAGTAATTGTCGTTAAGTAATATTTAAGATTACGGCATTACAATTAGTTACTGACTTTGAGCAGCATTAAGGATTAACAAATGGCAAGTGAAAACAGAAAAGAAGAACGATATCCGGATATAGGCAGAGTAGATGCAATAGACATCTGTTCACTGCCAGGCGTTCTTGATGATATAAGTCTTTCGGGATGCAAAGTGCATTTTCCGGTACCAGTTACAGTTGATGACGAAAACGATTACGAAATTAAGATACGTCCGGCTTCAAAATGTACACAGGAACCGCTTGTTCTTATCTGCCATCCTCAGTGGAAAAAGATTAAGGACAATAACGAATCGCAGATAGGTTTTGCAATTCTCCGTTCACCGGATACTCCTCAGCTTACTGCATACATTGAAGAACGCAAGGCTAACAATGAAGATGATTCAGCAATTGTTGACAGCATGATCATTAAGCCAACATCATCCTTAATCTAACGGAATTACTGGAGCTTCATGAGCACTTCAATCGAAAAACAAAACGGCACATACTTTCTTGCATTTCCTGAAATGAAGGAACTGCTTCTTTCTGAAATTTCTGCACGCTTTAACTGGGACGTTTCTTCTGCTGTACATTACGGCGATCTTGTTTACTTTCCGGATGCAGAAATATCTTGTGGAGGACAGCAGGACTCTTATGGCAAACCGCCTGCATCTTCAGCAGAACCGTCAGAATCTTTGCCAAAACCGCAGATTGTTGCGGGAACACATACTCCGTACTGGGCAAGAACAGCATTGCTCAACCCGTTCATCTTACACTTTGACTCTATCGGCGAAGCAGCAAATGTTTTAAAAGGAATCCAGCGTAACTGGGCACCGTATCAGTTTACATGTTTCCGCCGCGCATCATTAATTCAGGATAAGCTTCCGTACATTAACTTAAAGCCAAAAAAGTTTCCTGTAGAAATACCGCATTCACCAGTTGGCTTATACACGCTTCTTGACGAACACACGCTTGTAGCTTCCGCAGAAACAACAAACTGTCTGCCTGCAGGAATACTTCAGTTTGTAGAAGATCACGAAAATCCTCCGAGCAGGGCTTATCTTAAAATACAGGAAAGTCTTTCTTTGGCACATCATTTCTTTGGCGTAGAATTTCCGCATGAAGGTCAGCACTGTTTCGAAGCAGGTGCGTGTCCCGGTGGCTGGACATGGGTTCTTGTAAACCAGGGTGCAGAAGTTTTTGCTGTAGACAGGGCAGAATTAGCTCCTTCGTTAATGAAAAATCCTCTTGTAAAATTTGCAGCCCACGACGCATTTACTTTAACACCGGAAGAAATCGGTAACGTAGACTGGGTTTTAAGTGACGTAATCTGTTACCCGGAGCGCCTTTTTGAATGGGTCAACAAATGGCTTTCAAGCGGCTGCGTAAAGAATATGATCTGTACAATAAAGATGCAGGGTGAAATAAACTGGTCTCTTGTAGAACAGTTCGCTTCAATTCCGGACAGTCGTGTAGTTCACCTTAACTACAACAAGCACGAGCTTACGTGGATTCACTGCGGCAAGTAAAAATATTTTTCTTAAAAAAAAGCGCTGGTCAGCAGACTCAGCGCTTCTTTACAAAACAGTCAGAAATTATTTTGTTTCATCAATATCATTCAGCAGGAATGGAGTTGCCTGGTATACGTAATAGTTGAGCCAGTTGGAGTAGAACAGGTGTGCAGTACTTCTCCATTTAGAATGAATCTTTTTAGACGGGTCGTCATCAGTAAAATAATTTGCAGGCTTTTCAATTTCAATTCCCTTACCAATGTCGCGTTCGTATTCTTTTGCCAGAGTATCAATGTCATATTCAAGATGACCTGTCATGAAAATAGAGCGGTTGTCTTTTGATTTTGCAAGTGTCATTCCGCTTACATCAGAATCAGCAAGAAGAACTAGATCTTTGTTTGCCTTAACATCGGAAGTAAGAATTGTTGTATAGCGTGAAGTTGGTACAGGGAAGTAGTCATCAAATCCGCGCAGGAGAGGTTCAGTTGGGCGGCGAGGCTTACTGTAATAAATTCCTGAAATCTTTTTGTCGCATGACTGCTTGTTGATTCCGTAAAGATGATAAAGGCCTGCCATTGCACCCCAGCAGATGTAAAGCGTACAGTATACGTTTTTCTTTGCGTAATCCATGATTTTGCAAAGTTCCTTCCAGTAATCAACTTTTTCAAACGGAAGCTGTTCTACAGGAGCTCCGGTAATAATCATGCCGTCCCACTTCTGCTTCAATACATCTTTTGAAGAAATATAGAAACGCTCAAGGTGATCCTGACCTGTATGTGTTGAAACATGTCCTTCCATTCGTACCAAAGAAATTTCAACCTGAAGCGGAGTATTTCCAAGTAAGCGCAGAAGCTGTGTTTCCGTAGCTTCCTTAGTAGGCATAAGGTTAACGATTGCAATTTTAAGAGGACGAATATCCTGAGTGGCAGCACGTTTTTCTGTCATGACGAAGATGTTCTCTTTTTCAAGTATTTTTCTTGCTGGTAAATCTGAATCAATTTTTATAGGCATCTCATTCCTCCTGTGCAATGTTTTGTATTATATGATTTTATTAATATAGCAAAAATGACAATAATTTGCTATATTTTATTTATGTCGATGAAGATAGACAGAAAGGCTGCAGTTAAAAAGCTTAAGACACTTGTAATTACTCAAAAGTCAGAAATTGAAAGTTTCCGAAACAGAATTGAAGATGCTTTTGATACGGCATTCTTACCTAATCACGTAGAACGTACTGAACACGATTACGGTGGAGTAAAATGCGATGTGCTTTTTCCGGAAGTATATTCTTCTCGCAGGGTAATCCTTTACATACACGGCGGTTCTTTTGCAGGCGGTTCGCGTGACAGTTACCGTAACTTCTGTGCGTCACTTGCACATTCTTCTTCAAGCCGCGTTGTTGTTCCTGAATTCCGTCTTCCTCCGACACATGTTTTTCCTGCTTCATTAGACGATTTGCAGTCAGTATTCCGCATGCTGTATGCAGAAGAAAAAATTGACATGCAGCTCGAAGATCCTTCTGCTTCTCCGCAGATTGTCATAGCCGCAGACGGCAGTGGTGCTTCCCTTGCACTGGCGCTTCTTTTTAAGCTTAGCGAAAAACACCTTCAGTCAGTACAGAATGTTGTATTCCTTTCACCATGGCTTGATTTTTCTCCTGACAATGAACTTATTGCCGGTAAAAAAATAAGTGATGAAGTAATGACTGGAGAAGCTTTGCATCGTGCTTCTGACTTATACACTTATGCTGCTAACCTGGAAAATCCTCTTGTTTCACCGTTGAGGGCTCCTGCAGAAAATTACATTAACTTCCCTCCTGTATACATTCAGATGGGAGAAAAGGAAATACTTCTTTCGCAGGCAGAACAGTTTACACAGATTCTTAAACAGAATAATGTTGAAGTAGCAATGGACATCTGGCCAAACATGATGTTCATGTTCCAGATGGCAGATGAATATTTAACGGAATCACATCTTGCTGTAGAAAAGCTTGGTAACTATATAAGTGCACGTGACGAAAAAGACATTGTAATGAAAGCTGAACTTGCCAAGCAGCACGCAGCAGATTAATTTTTATATCAGAATTAAAGGTAGAATATGGAACTTTTATCTCCAGCCGGAAATTTAGAAAAACTTTCTTACTGTTATACATACGGTGCAGATGCCGCATATATTGGTTTAAAAAAATTTTCATTGCGAATCAAGGCAGACAATTTTTACGAAGACGAATACAAGAAAATCATTGAGCTTAAGCAGCGTTTTCCCGGACGCAAGCTTCACTGTGCTTTAAACATAAGCTTCCATAATTCAGAAATAGATTCATTCATAAAGGAAATTCCATACTTTAAGGAATACCCTATTGATGCATTCATTGTTCAGGATTTAGGCATTGTACCAATTCTGCAGAAAGAATTTCCAAACACAGCACTTCATCTTTCTACACAGGCAAGCTGTATGAACAGGGAAGCCGTAAAGATGTACAAGAAACTTGGTTTTTCAAGAGTAGTAATGGGTCGTGAAGCATCTCTTGCAGAAGTAGCTGAAATTAAAGATGCAGTTCCTGACATGGAAATAGAATGTTTTGTTCACGGAGCAATGTGTATTGCATACAGTGGCCGCTGTCTTATGAGTGCTTACCTTAACGGACGTTCTGCCCAGAGCGGATTCTGTTCGCATACATGCCGCTGGGATTACGATCTTCTTGCAAAGAATGTACACGGTCTGCAGGAAAACGGACGCAGC
>JAZUKU010000090.1:0-7966 GCA_045643485.1 Treponema sp.
CGCGGAATGTACGGATTTACAGGCACATATAAGGGAAAGCGTGTTTCAGTTCAGGGAACAGGCATGGGACAGCCGTCACTTTCGATTTATGTCAACGAACTGTTCCAGTTTTACGGCGTTCAGAAGGCAATCCGTGTAGGAACCTGCGGTGCTGTAAGCAAAAACGTTGCGTTAAGGGACGTAATTCTGGCACAGGGCGCTTGTACTGACGGCGGTATGAATACGACAAGATTCGGTAACCTTCATTTTGCTCCTGTTGCAGACTTTGGGCTTCTGTTAAAGGCTCACGAAGTTGCTGAAAGTCTTGGAATCAAACATCATGTAGGCCTCTGCAATTCAAGTGACGTTTTCTACGACGAAAAGGAACTCTGGAAACTCTGGGCTAAGTACGGCGTTCTTGGAATTGAAATGGAAGCAGCTGAACTTTATACACTTGCAGCACAGTACGGAAGAAAGGCACTTGCTGTCCTTACAGTAAGCGACCATATTCTTCTTGGCGGAGAAACTACTGCAGAAGAAAGACAGACAACCTTTACTAACATGATGAAGATTGCCCTTGAAACTGCAATTGCTGAGTAACTATTTTACTGTAATTGAGTTTTTATCTATAAAGTGGTAAATTTTGCAGTAATATTTGCATTATTTTTAAGGAGAACTAAATGAAACCAACATTATTAGTTTTAGCTGCAGGAATGGGAAGCCGTTACGGTGGAGTAAAGCAGATTGACGCTGTAGGAAAAAACGGCGAATGTCTTTTGGATTTTGCAGCATTTGACGCAAAAAAGTGCGGTTTTGGAAAAGTAGTATATATTATCCGCAAAGATATAGAAAAAGATTTCCGCGAGCGCCTTTTTGACAGAGTTGCACGCAATATGGATGCAGAATATGTTTTCCAGACACCGGATGCCCTTCTTACACCTGATGAAGTAAAGATGGCAGCAGAAAGAACAAAACCGTGGGGAACAATTCACGCCGTTCTTTGTGCAGAAGAAAAGCTTAATACACCGTTCTGCGTTATCAACAGCGATGATTATTACGGAAGGGATGCATTCAATACACTTGGAAATTACTTGAGCGGAATTTCAAACGACTGCACTGAACATGCAATGGTCGGCTACGTACTCGACAAGACAATGAGCAAAAACGGTTCCGTAAGCCGCGGTGTATGTACAGTAAAAGACGGTTACCTTGACTCAATCGTAGAAAACACAAAAATCAGCTATAAGGGAAACGGCATCATAAGTGAACTCGACGGAAAGGAATTTGAGTTTACTGGAAAAGAATGGGTAAGCATGAACTTATTCGGTTTCTCTCCAAAAGCATTTGAAGTTTTCCACGAATACTGGGACAACTTTAAGAAGACAAGCCTTACTCTTCCAAAAGCAGAAGCACTGTTGCCTGTAGCAGCAAGTCAGATTGCACAGGAAGGCAAAGGTTCAATCAAATTCTTTACATCTCAGGAAAACTGGTTCGGCATGACTTATCCGGAAGACCGCGAAGTTGTTAAGAATGAAATTGCAAAGAAAATTGAAGAAGGTTATTACCCTTCAGTTCTCTGGGAAAAATAATTCCGTTAATAAAAGGCATTTTCTTTAAGGGAGGAATGTTTATAAGAAGATGCCTTTCTAAAATATAAAAAAGGTGAGTAAAAAAAATAAACAGGTGGGAAAATGTTAAAGCTCGAGTCAATCAAGTCAGAAAAAATCTGGGGCTATGAAAACTGGATTGCTTCTACACATCCAAACGGCTGCCAGAAGAATTTTGAAGAATTTGTAAAAGGTGATTATCCTCTATTAGTCAAAGTAATTCAGGCAAATGATAAACTTAGTGTACAGGTTCATCCTGATGACGAAAAGGCTGATTTGTATGAACACTGCCGTGGTAAAACAGAATGCTGGTATGTTCTTGAAGCAGAAGAAGGTGCCCAGCTTGTGTATGGAATGAACGGTGTTTATACACCAAGCGAAATTCGTGCTGCAATTGAAGGACAGAATCTTGAAGACTGTCTGCGTTACGTAGATGTTCATGCAGGAGATTTCATTTACATTCCCTCTGGAACAGTACACGCAATCGGCGGCGGTTTGAGGCTTCTTGAAGTACAGCAGTCGAGCGACATTACATACAGGCTTTACGATTACGGTCGCGGAAGGGAATGCCATGTTGAAAAGGCAATTGCCTGCATTAAGAATGACGGCGTAAGAAACGTAAAGAAATTTCCGGGCGTATTCAGCTGTCCGTATTTTTCAATAGAAGAAATAACTGTTGAAGAAGAATATTCATCTTCTGCCGACAAGGTTAACGACTCTCTGCTTCCATGTGATTACATTCTGCTGTTTGTAATTTCGGGAACAGGTAAAATAAACGGAATTGACGCCGCTTCAGAAGACATTTTTGCACTTGCACCAGGAGAAGCATTTACTGCAACAGGTGACCTTCAGTTAATGAAGATTACTCCAGCACAGCCACGACACAGGTAATACAGGCTTATGGTTGTTTATTTTTTAACTAAGCAGCCTGAGTTGTGTCACCTTATAGCAGAACAATTAAAAAAATCGTTTCATGTCTGTAATGTATTTACGGATTCAGAAGAACTTTACGGGGCAGTTAAATCAAACGGTTCAGAAAGAATTGATTTGATTGCCCTTGATTATTCACTTTTCGAACATGATGTATTCAATCCGTTTGAAATCCTTATACATGATGAAAAAAGCATTATTCCTGTCATTTACTATAATGACCCGTTTCCAGCCAGCAATGAAATGGCTGCTTACTGGAAGGTAAAGAACCGCAGCTGTTATAAGGAAAAAATTCCAGAAGAGAAACTGAATCAGATTTATCCGCTTCTTAAACAGATTCAAAATATAGTTAATTCAGATAATATTAATCCATACATTTCAGTAATCTGCAGGCCAAAGGTTCTTTTGAAGGAAGAAAAAATCATTACGGAAGGGCAGTTTTCTCCTGAACAGTACCGTATCCAGAAGAATATTCCGCAGTCACGTTTTGATTTATTCATGCTGTTCTATAAAAATAAAGATATTCCGCTTACAGCTGCATGGATCTGTGAACAGTTGTGGGGCTCATTTTCAGTTAAAAAACAGAATGCTCTGTATACTTACATTCACGATTTGCGTGTTGTTTTTTCAACTGACGAATCAAGGCTTTTTTCAATTGACCGTGAAGACAACTGCAGTTATGTATTCAGATCAATAAGGAAAAAAGAAACTGCGGAAGAATACTTTAACAGAAAAGACTGTAAAAAAGTGGTATTCTCTGTAACAAATGATTCTTCTGAAGGTTTATAGAAATGATTACTGCAATATGCTATAATCGCTTAGATTTATATTTTAAGGTACGATGATGAAAAAGATTTTTATTCATAACAAGATGTTTGCAACAGCTGCAGCAGTGGTTATATTTGTCATGCTTAGTCTTACCGGCTGCAATACTGTAAGCCTTAATCTTTCGCCTGCAGAACTTTCGTCTGTAGCAATAGTTTCAATTACAAGCAATTCTGCAATACCGTGGTTTGTTCCAGATAATGAACGTATGAAAGAAGAGGATGGCGCCATTTCAAACAGTGGAATATCCAGAATGTTAAATAAAACTCTTCGTGGAAACAATCCGGAACTCCTTACTATTGAAACAAGAATTGACAATGCAGCAGAGATTCTTATTCAGTCATTTAAGGATTACGGTGTTGATGTTCTTCCTGTAGAAAAAGTATATGAAGCACCAATTTTAAGTCAGAATTCATTTAATTTCCTTACTGATTTTAACGGAAGTACTCCAGCACAGGGTTATGGAATTATTTCATCATCAAGTAAAGTTCGTAACAAAGAGATTTGTGAAACTACAGGCGCAAAAACAACTTGCTATGTTGATTATGAATTCAGAAAGTACAAAAAGGAAATATCCCTTACTGAAAATCATGTTTATGCACATGTTGTACTTAAAGCTTATATTGCTGATGAAAATGGAAAGAAAATCATGCAGAAAGATTTTACAGCATTGTCTGATGATTATGTAGACATGGATATCGTAAGAGGTTATTCAAAGGATAAACTTGTTTTATTGTTCCCGTCAGCTGTAAAAAATGCATGCAATCAGATGATGATATATCTTACGGGAATTACTCCTGAAATGAATACTAAGAATATAAATGAATCTGCACTCGAAGAACTTTCTGACGAACAGCTTTCTCAGGCTACAGAAATTAAACTGCCTGTAAAAAAGGTACAGGAAGAAACTCCAGCAGCAGAAGATTCTGCAGAAGAAACAGCTGATAATATTGAGATGGACGAACCCGCAGACGAACCGGAAGTAGAAGCTGCAGCTGAATAAAAAAATGCTGAACAAGAAACTTGCTGCCCTTATAGACAAAGCCGTTTTTGACTACAACTTAATTGAAGACGGCGACAGAATACTTCTTGGCATAAGCGGAGGCAAAGACAGCACTCTTTTAGCAGAATATTTATCATTAAGAACAAAGCGGTTTTTGGGAAAGACAGAAGTCAATCCTGCAGAACCGCGTTTTATTTTTAAATCACTTCACATTCATTCCGAAATAGAAGGTCCCCTTTCTGACGAAATAAAAACACTGTACGACTCGTGGAATATAGACGTAGAAGAAAAACAGATAGATGTTCTTGGACGCTTAAAGCAGGGCAGGACAATGAACTGTTACTGGTGTTCGACTCAGCGCCGCAAGGAACTTCTTGATTACGCAATTGCAAACGGTTACAACAAGATTGCACTCGGTCACCATCTTGATGATATTCTTGAAACATTAATCATGAATTCAACGGAACACGCAGAACTTAGTACAATGCCTGTACGCTTGAAGTATGAAAAATTCCCGGTTACTGTAATAAGGCCTTTGTGCTATGTTCCCGTAACAATGATTGTTGAGCAGGCAGAAGCAGAGAAGTGGAAGTCGCTTACATGCACTTGTACTTATCAGGATAACAGCGCACGTAAGGATGCACGCCGTAAGCTTTCTGTTTTATGCGATGACGATTACAATAAAAAGATGCATCTGTTTAATTCATTGAAAAACATTCAGAAAGAATATCTTCCGTAACGCTCCAAACCTCCCCTGTTTGCAAAATAAACATTTCTTGAGAAATCTGTCACCAGTCAGCACAACATTCACTTCTTGTGCAAATCTTACGTTGCCTGTTTACCCGAAATTCAGTTTGAAGGTCTCTTGCAGAATTTGTACGTAAACCATGCACCTGTGTATCGCGGAACAAAACGGCTTGCGTTTGCCTTGAAGCGCCATTTGAAAAATTTCATTGAATACAGTTTTCCCTTGCGCGAACACTTAAGGCAGTGTGCTACAGTTTTTTCCGGAGAAAGACCGTGCTTAACGACTTTGCGTGCACCGTTTGATGCTACGTTTGCAAAATCAGTACTTACTGGTCCCGGACAGAGTGCAGTTACCTTAATTCCCTTGTGTTTGACTTCTGCTGCAAGCGCTACTGCAAAACTAAGAACATAAGCTTTTGTTGCACCGTAAACTGCAAAGTTTCCAAGCGGCATGAATGAAGCAAGACTTGCCGTAAAAATAATTCTTGAGCCGCGAGTCATGTATGGAAGTGCAAAGCCTGTAATTCCGGTAAGTGCAGTACAGTTTACTTCTGCCATATCCATTTCACGGACCGGATCTGTGTCTGCAAATTCGCCGTAAGTTCCAAAGCCTGCATTGTTGACAAGAACGTTGATTGTAAAGCCGCCCTGAACTTCATTAATCTTCTGTTCCTTTTCAAAAAGTTCCTTGAGCGCAAGAGCACCTTCTTTTCCGCATAAATCAAGAGGAATTACTCTTGTCGGAATATCAATAAGTGCTGCAGTTTCCTTTAACTTGTCTTCGCGTCTGGCAATAAGCCATATTTCATCTGTAGGAATATTATGTTCAATGCTTTCATGAGCAATCTGTTTCGCAAAACAAACGCCCATTCCGCTTGAAGCTCCTGTAACAATGCTTATTCTTTTCATGATTACAGTATACTGTGTTTGTATTTACGTATCAAATATTTTACTGTTTATTTGAAATTGTAATTAATTGAAAAAAGAGTACAGTTTTAATATACTTTTAATATGAATGCTGCAGGTAAAAAACTGACTGGAAATTTTAAAATACGCATATCAACAGTAATTTTTCTGATAATTTCTCTGTCTGTTTATTTTTCATTATCTTTATTATCATGCAGCAGAAATATAAAGCCTGTTTCCCCGGAAGCAACAGCCCGCGAAAAGAAAATGTTTGCCGAAGCGTCTGCAAATTACGCAGCACTAAAAGCATATCTTGAACAGGAACAGCGTGCGTTGGAAAACTACCTGAACTCTCTTCCAGTAGAACAGCAGATTTCACAGCTTTTTTTAGTAAACATAGTGGGTAACAGGAATTTTTCTGCAGTAGAAAAAACAGGTGACATCTGGACGCATTTTGAAAAACAGCAGCAGTCCGGAGAATCACCTCTTGTGCCGGGCGGCGTAATATTTTTTTCATACAATATTGCTGACACACCTGAAGAAATAATTGCATTTACAGATTCAATCAAAAACTATTGCAGCATAAACAGCATTGTTCCGCCATACATTTCCGTAGACCAGGAAGGCGGACTTGTTAACAGGCTGCGTAAAGTAACAAGCTATCTTCCGTCAAACAAAAAGGTAACGGAAAACCTTACCGCAGAAGAAGCTTACGAATTGTACGCACTTCAGGCTAAGCAGTTGAAAGCTCTTGGCTTTGACATGAACCTTGCTCCTGTAACAGAAGTGCTCACCGAAAGCAACATCGACTTTCTTGGAACAAGAAGTTTCGGTTCAAAACAGAACGTACTCGATTACGGAAAAAACTGCATTACGGCATACGAACACAATGGCATTGCGACAGTGTTAAAGCATTTTCCTGGTAACACAAACAGCGATCCTCATACAGGCCTCCCGGAAATTACAGCTGACGAAAAAACGCTGAATGAATTTTTTGTAGAACCGTTTGAAGTTCTTGCAAAGTCAAAGCCGTCTGCTATATTAATGTCTCACGCAAGAACCTCTGCTTACGACAAAAATACTCCTGCCTGCCTTTCACAGTACTGGGTAACGCAGAAACTTCTTGGCTCAATGGAATACAAAGGGCTTGTAATCAGTGACGACATTTTTATGGCTGCGTTGGAAAAGAACGGCTTCCCACCGGAAACTGCATGTGTAATGGCAATTGAAGCAGGTGTTGACGTAATAATGCTTAGTGAAAAACGCTTTGCAGACGTAGCAGCAATTCTCCTGCGAAAATCGTTCGAAGATGAATTGTTTGCAGAAAAAATCCGTGAAGCTGAATTAAAAGTCCTCCGCTACAAGAAACGCGCCGGTATAATCAGCCTGACAGGTGACGCCTCTGACAGTCAGCCAGAAGACTCAACTTCCGCTGACAGCAGGCTCAATGAATTTACAGCCGCAAAAGAGCAGGGGATTGCCTTTTACAACAGTCACTTTACAGGAGCTGTAAAATGAAACAGCAGAAAAAGTCCGGCGAAGAATTATTTGAAGAATATTACAGCCAGCTCTTTGGCACACGCTGGCATTCATTGAAAGACGCACTTCTTGGCGAACCGGTTTACTGCGAATACAATGCAGGCGGAGAAAAAACATATTTCCTTGACCCAGGAAGTGTAATGGCAGCCCAGAGCCTTCCGCTAAAGGATGCTGAAAAGCTGCTCGACATGTGTGCTGCTCCAGGAGGAAAGACACTCGTTCTTGCAGACAATATGGAAGAAGACGCATCGCTTGATTCAAACGAACGTTCTCCTGACAGAAAGCAGCGCCTTGACCGCGTTGTAGCGGAAAGCCTTCCTGTTTCCGTAAGCAAAAGAATAAAGACAAGCTGTTCCGACTGTGCAACATGGTGCCGCAGACAGACTGAATGTTATGACAGAATACTTTTAGACGCACCGTGTTCAAGCGA
>JAZUKU010000091.1:0-2042 GCA_045643485.1 Treponema sp.
AATTCCATTGCGTTCTTGAGTACAACGTGCGTACACTGCGCAAGGAAAAGTCTTGCTTCTGCGAGCTGCCTGTTTTCTTCTGCAATGCCAAGAATCGGACAGTCACGGTAGAATGCACTGAATGAACGGCAAACGTCGTAAACATAATTTGCCATTACGCTAGGATCAAATGCATCTGCTGCCTTAACTACTGTTTCCGGGAATATGCTGAGCTGCTTGATCAATGCCCATTCACTTTCGTGTGTAAGAAGCGGTGCTGCGTCTTTTGCTGAAGCTACGTTGATTCCGCTTTCCTTAGCCTTGCGTAAAATCGAAGCAATTCGTGCGCCCATGTACTGCAGGTAAGGTCCTGTGTTTCCGTTGAAGCTCAATGATTCTTCCGGATTAAAGAGCATGTCTTTTTTAGGAGCAACCTGAAGAAGATAATAATGAAGTGCACCAAGAGCAACTTTTTCTGCAACATCGTCTGCGTTACCAACATCTTCGTCGCGGCCTCTTTCCTTAATTGCACCGATTGCATCTGCGTGGAGTGAATCAATTAAATCGTCTGCGTCAACAATTGTTCCTTCACGGCTCTTCATTCTACCGCTTGGCAGATTTACAAGACCGTAGCTTAAGTGATAGAGCTTTTCTGCCCAGTCAAAACCAAGCTTCTTTAAGATATGGAATAAAATCTTGAAGTGATAGTTCTGTTCGCTTGCTACAACAAACACAAGCTGATTGAATGCCCAGTCGTCATGGCGGCTGATTGCAGTACCAATGTCCTGTGTCATGTAAACTGAAGTTCCGTCTTTGCGGAGAAGGATTTTTTCGTGTGTATCTTCGTCTTTTCCGGCACCTACAACGTCTGTTACGTCAATGCGTACAGAACCGTCTTCTGCCTTGAAGAATACACCTTTTTCGAGGCCTTTTAATATTTCGTCCTTGCCTTTAAGGTATGTGTCGCTTTCAAGATAGAACTTGTCGAATGAAACTCCTGTTCTTGCGTATGTTTCCTTAACGCCAGTCAGTGTCCAGTCGTTCATCTTCTGCCATAATGCACGTACTTCAGGGTCACCTGCTTCCCACTTGATGAGCATGTCTTCTGCCTGCTGCTGTGCTTCCGGATGTTCTTTTGCGTACTTGTCGAATTCAACATAGCACTGGCCAACAAAATGGTCGCCCTTTAAGCCGAGTGACTGAGGAGTGTCGTTGTTTGCTTCGTGGAACAGTTTGTATGCGAGCATTGACTTGCAGATGTGTACACCGCGGTTATTGATTAAGTCTACCTTGAATACTTCTGCGCCTGCTTTTTTAAGAAGACGGCTTACGCTTTCACCGAGGGCGTCGTTTCTTAAGTGGCCTAAGTGAAGCGGCTTGTTTGTATTTGGTGAAGAATATTCAACCATTACGCGACGTCCTTCGAAAGGCTTTTTTCCGTTCTTGTCGAGCGAACCGTAAGATTCACCCTGTTCTTCGATAAGTGCAAGTACGTCACCGGCTGCATTTGCCTTGTTGAGCTTAACGTTTACGTATGGACCTACTGCAGAGAAAGTTCCTATTTCAGAAGGATTGATTCCGTCAAAAGTTTTTGCTTCTGCTGCAGCATTTACGATAATTTCAGCAACAGAGGCTGCAATCTGCGGTGGTGCCATGCGGAATGCTTTTGCAAATGGGAACATCGGGCTGCCCAAATCTCCCATTTCCGGTTTAGGCGGATTTTCTACCCTTACTGCATTTTCGTTTATTTCTTCTTCAAAATTCTTCTGTGTTCTGAATTCCTTTACTGCTTCAGTAATGATTTTCTTAAAGGCTTCTTTCTGGTCCATATTGTTTTCCTGTTATGTTTTGATTTCCTTCTTTGGAAATTTTTGCGTTTTTCGTGATGAATTATGGGGTTATATTAACAAATTACGCGTTTTTCTACAATAAATTGCATTAAGATTTATCTTCAGCAAGACACCGCAGTATGTTTTTCATAATATCAAGGCTTACCGGAGTAAGAGACTGAATGTTATCGCCTGCAGTGTGGAACAGCTTCCAGGTAAGGGGAAGGCATTCGC
>JAZUKU010000092.1:0-2443 GCA_045643485.1 Treponema sp.
CTGCAAAAAAGCAGGGTTTCTTAGAAAAATTAAAGTCATTCTTCAAGAAATAATTTCAGGCAGGAAATAAACAGGAAGGTAGAAAAAATGATCAGCGTTTCAGATTTAAGCTTAAAGTTCAGCGAAAGACCGTTATTCAAAGACGTAAATTTAAAATTCATTCAGGGAAACTGTTACGGCATCATCGGTGCCAACGGAGCAGGTAAGTCTACATTCCTCAAGGTTCTTTCAGGCGAAGAAGAACATGACTCCGGAGAAATTACAATTACTCCAGGTGAACGTATGGCTGTATTAAGCCAGGACCACTTCAAGTACGATTCATATTCTGTTAAGGAAACAGTAATGATGGGTTATCCAAAGCTTTACGAAATCGGCAAGGAAAAAGATGCAATTTACGAAAAGGCAGACTTTACCGAAGAAGACGGAATTCGTGCCAGTGAACTCGAAGCTGAATTCGGTGAACTCGGCGGTTATGAAGCAGAAAATCAGATTGAACAGATGCTTTCAGGCTTAGGTCTTGAAGAAGAACATCACGACAAAATGATGGCAGACTTGGACGAAAGCCAGAAGGTACGCGTTCTTCTTGCACAGGCACTTTTCGGAAATCCTGACATCCTGCTTCTCGACGAACCTACAAACGGTCTTGATTTGGAAAGCATTACATGGCTTGAAAACTTCCTCATTGAATTCCCAAACATCGTAATTGTTGTAAGCCACGACCGTCACTTCCTTAACGCAATCTGTACATACATCTGTGACATCGACTTTGGAAAGATTACACAGTTCACAGGAAACTACGACTTCTGGTACCAGATGAGCCAGATTCTTCAGAAACAGCAGAAAGACCAGCAGAAGAAACGCGAAGACAAAATTGCAGACCTCAAGAGCTTCATCCAGCGCTTTGCAAGTAACGCATCAAAGGCAGGACAGGCATCTTCACGCAAAAAGGTTTTGGAAAAGCTTGAACTTGAAGAACTTCCTGTTACAAGCAGAAAATTCCCTTACGTACATTTCGAACCGGAACGCAGCATTGGTAACTTCGTACTTACGGCAGAAAATATTTCTTCAAAAGACAGCGAAGGAAACGTATTGCTCAACAAATTCAGCATTACAGTTCATCCTGGCGAAAAAGTTGCTTTCGTCGGAATGGAACATAATTCAATAACATCATTCTTTGACATCGTATGCGAAGAAGCAAAAGCTGACGAAGGAACATACAACTGGGGACAGACAACAAAACACGCATATATGGGTCGCGACAATAGCAAGTATTTTGCAAACGAACTTAACATTACTGAATGGCTCAAGCAGTATTCCAAGGAACAGGACGATTCTTACGTACGAGGATTCCTTGGACGCATGCTCTTTACAGGTGACGAATCACTTAAACCTGTAAAAGTTCTTTCCGGTGGTGAAAAGGTCCGCTGTATGCTTTCAAAGTTAATGCTAAGCGGCGCAAACGTAATCGTACTTGATGATCCTACAAATCACCTTGACCTTGAATCAATCGAAAGCTTGAACGAAGGACTTACACGCTTCAACGGAGTAGTTCTTTTCTCAAGCCACGACCACGAATTCATCCAGACAATCGCAAACAGAATCATTGAAATTACCCCAAACGGAATCATTGACAGAATGATGGACTTTGACGATTACCTTAATGACAATACAATCAAGGAATTAAGAAAGGAATACTACGCCGGTACAGACAAAAAAATCCGAATCTAATTCCGGAAATAAAGTTAAAAAACACATACTGAATGACAGAAATTAATGGTCATGCAAAACAGTATGTGTTTTTTTATTTTAAAGAAACTCTATATTAATAATAAAGTCTATAATTTGAGAAAAAGAATTACAAAATATGAATATGTAGTATAATAAATCAACAGGAGAATATTATGAAATTAACAAAAACTTTATCAATTTTATTACTGGCATCATTAGCATTATCTTTCACTTCATGCGGTGAAAAGAATCCGGAAAATGATCCTCAGAATCCACCGGTAAAATCATACCTTCTTGAGTATGATAACGCAAAGGCAAACTATACAGAAGAAATATCAATCAAAAAATCCAACATAAACGAAGAAGATTCAGTTTTATATACAAAAACAGACGGAATCATTACATTCAACGAAGCAACTGCAGAAAATGAAGAAGAAGATATGGAAGTAACAATTTCCGGTTATTTCAATGGCCAGATTGTTAACAACGTAAAGGGGCTGGTAATTAATTTGAAGGGTGCATATCTTGAAAATAAAGATGCTCCTGTTTTTGTATGCAATAAGAAAACTGAAATTTCAGCAAAGAAGGAAACAGAAAATTATATTATTACAACAGGCGGTCCTGTAGAAAAAACAGGTGCAGTTTTAGCAGACAAAAAACTTAAATTCGGCGGTTCAGGAACATGTTACATAATCGATAACCTCTGCCACGGAAT
>JAZUKU010000093.1:0-17978 GCA_045643485.1 Treponema sp.
CCGCTGAAGTCTGCGTCAGTGTAGTCACCAATTACAGGAGCTTTTGTATCAATAATTATATGGAAATAAATGACAGATGTATTTCCTGAACCATCAGAAAGAGTTGCTTTATAATAGCATTCTCTTTGATTGGCAGCAGCATAAGCACTGCCGTTAATTAAATCTAAATTATTACCAGAAGGATAGAAATCATTCGGAGAATTCATATCAGTTGTTAATCGAATATCATCTTCATCCAACTGTATTTCTCCAACATATCCGTATTGAGAAGATTCTGTATCTTCATCGAATGGTGTAAACACATACTTTCCTTCAGATTCGCTGTATTCATACTTACCGCTTTCAAATGTTGCCTGATAAGAATCATCTGATGTTGTATAGAAATGAGGTATTATTTTTCCTTTTGAATAAACTTTATAAATACCATTTTCATTTTCAGAAATATCAGGTTCAGAATTTGAACTGAAGCTCAGATAAGATATAGAATCATTGTATGTACTTCTGTTATTTTCATCATTCTGCTGACACTGCAAATGTTTTCCAGATTCAGGTTCAAGCCTTATTGAAAACTCTGGAGGTTCATTATCATACTCAAATGTAAGTGTAAAATAATCAGAATGACCTACGTTATCAAAAAAGTAAATTTTACGTGTTTGATTTGAACTATTTATAATTTCTTTTAAATCATCATATGATAAGTAAAGGAATGGTATTACCAAACCGTCTTCGTCAGTTTCGTATAAAACAGGATTTGTACTTGAAAGCAACGTATTGAGTTGACAGTCATTACCCTCAACAAGGTAGCCCAATACACCTGAACCAGATCCATCTTCTGTATCCCTGTTCCAGCTGTACGGAATTTTAATCTTTACAGGATTAGGGTTTTCGTCATTATGATTACAACCTGCTATTTTTATTGTATATTGCCAACCACTCTCTGGTTTTTCCAAAGTATAGTTCTGTGGGGAAAGTATTTCGTATGCAGGCGTATTTTGTCCGTTATCGGGTATAGAATCTTCATATCTGAATTTAACATTTTCATCACCAATACGGTATGTTGTTACATTTCCTACTTTATCTCTAATTGTAAGGTATGCAAATTTATCCGTAGATGAAGTCAATACTGTTCCTGCATTGATTTTTTTCCATGAATCATAACCATTCAAATTTGGATCTACGGTAAAGTCTGAATATTGTGGTTCCTGACTTGCCTGTTCAATTGTTGGTCCTGTGAATGTATCTGTTGTATAAGTATATTTAAAATCTTTTATTCCTGAAACATCTGTATTTGCTACAAGATTATAGAAATACCATGTTTTTTGGTTTGGAATCCAGATATGTGTATTTATGTCAGAATTATTCTTTCCGCAATATACTCTGTAGGAATTTGAATTTTCTTTATTTTTAATGAGTGAATCGATACTTTCCTGTGTATTTGTTATTGTTGACAATTCAACTTGCGTTCCACCAACATTAACTTTAATGTCAGGAGGAGTATTATCATAAGTCCATGTATAATCTGCTTCAATTTGATTTACTGTATAGTTTCCAACCCTGTCTTCAATAATGAGCCATAATTTTGAATTATTTGAATTGTCTGGATATGCAACATTGACATCCATTACTCCAGAAGTTGAAACAGAAGCAACATAAGTCCAATTTATAGAACTTTCTGTTGCATCAATTGTTGATTTTAAAGGAATTGTATCATTTACATAAATACCGGCTTTAATTGAATAATTATCAGAACCTGCTGTTGTATTTGTTGTATAAGATGCATTTTCTTCAATTATAAATTTCAATGAGGCACGCGCATTATAGAAGAATTTGTTAGCACTTACATCCTTATAAATGTAACCAAGTTCAGAATCGAGCTTTCTTTCTTCAACAGTACCTGTTGTTCCGTTATATGTATAAATCGGGTTTTCAATATTTTCATAATAAGTTGTATTATCAATAACCCAGGATTCAGAAGCGCCGGCTGATGCGTGTTCCTGAGTGCGTACCTGAATGCTCTTTACGTTGCCTGTACCGTCCTTGAAATGAAGGTAAAGGATTTCCGTAGAATTATTCTGGTTTGGATAAATTGTCAGAGACGTGCTGTCTTCAGTAAAGCGCATCCACTTATTCCATGTATAAGTTGAAGCAATATCTGTTGCAGCAGGAACTGTTGTACTGTCACTGACTGCGTAATATTCGATACCTGTATATGTTGAAGTAAAGCTTCTTTCCCTATAGTTTGAAAGAGGAACATCAATCTTGACATGCTTTGAATAATTTCCATCGTTTGCCCTGAAGATGTTCTTGAAGTTTGTACCGTCTGCTACAGTAAATATCTGCCAGCGTTCACCTGCTGTACCTGTTCCCTGTTCTGTATATGTAAAGTCTATGAATGCATTTGAATCATCCTTGTCAGAAGGAACTGTTGTATCGCCAGTAACATAGAACTTTTTAGCTGAAGAAATGTTTCCTGCTTCATCCATAACGGCAACTGTGTAGATATTGCTGTTTGGAGCAAATGAAGCCCAGTATGAATAGTCTGTCTTGCTGAATGAAGCTGTATTGTATGAAGTATTCTTTATGCTTCCATTCTTAACTGTATCTGTATTTGAACTGTCAGAAGCTATGAAGTAAACGCCTGTTGCTGCAGAACGGAGGTTTGCATCTGTAAAATGCATTCCAAGAACTACTGCATTTGTTCCGCCTACAGTTGCTCCCGTGTAGAAATACTTTGCACCAGAAGCACCAATTGGTTTACCCGAAGCGCTTTCTGCATTTGGATGAGGATATACTTTCTGTGCGTAATCTGCAGTTCCTGTATAAGGAGCGGCAAATACTTCTGTTCCAGATTTCCATGCCGGCACTGTCTTATCAAGAATGATTGAATAAGATTCTTCTGCTGACTGCCAGCCTACAGAATCCTTTATTATGGCATTAACTGTTTTTGAACCGTCTGTTACAGTGTCTAATTTTACGTTTGTAACAATAATTGTGTATGTATTCTTTAATGCGTTTGTGAATGTTACAGTCTTGCCGTTCTGTACAAGGGCTTCAATTGCTCCGTTGTCACCTGAATCAAGTACTGTGTCTCCTAACCTTACCCTTGTATCAGAAGTAAATGATATTCCTGTAAATGTAATTGACTTAATGCCGCTTCCTGTTACTGAAGAAGTTGTTTCTGCATTTACAGTTGTCTTTACGTTTACGTATTCTTCATTTGTATAGCCTGTATTTGCAACAGTTCTTGCTGTCTGGTCAGAAGTTGTTTCGCTGCTCAACTTATTGCCGCTTTCTGCATTTCCACCGCGGTCAACAACTGTAACGACACTGATTACAGGCTTTTTGCTGTCTGCATAAATGTTTGTAATTCCTGTTAGAGAACCGCTTGTTACGTTACTGAATGCTGTACCGTCATTGATTGCAAAATCCCTTAACTGTACAGAAATCGTGTTTGGTTCAGCTGTATTTACTTTTGTAAACTTAATGTTTGAAAGCTTAATCTTTATTGATGAAGCTGACTTGAGCTTAGGAGAAGCTGAATTCTTTAAGTGTAACCTGTTGTTTGTTAAATCAAGTTCATAGTCTGTACCATTTACAAGAGCTGTTTCTGTTGAAGTACAGATGTAAAGTTCAGTATTTTCCTGAATCTTTGCTGTTCCGCCAAGAGTAATGTATTCTACTCCGGAAAGAGCTTCCGTTAATTCAATGTATACAGGAACCTTATCTGCAACAGAATCTTCTGCGCTGAATGAAGATGAAGGAAGTATATACTTGTAGCTTTCTTCTGATTCTGCATCTTCATAACCGCGGAGTTTCTGGATTCCGTCGATTGTAATTTTGTTTACGACAGGAGCTGTTGTATCGTAATTTACATTTACTGATACCGGTAAAGAAAGGTTTCCTGCATCATCAAGTGCAAACAGGTAAATTGTATATGCTTTCTGACCGTCGCTCATCTTTACGTTCTTTAACGTAATGTTCTGTGCATTCTGAGAAATTGACGGTGAATTGAATTTAATGAATCCGTTTGTTGAATCAACTGCTCCTGCTGTCTGAGAACCTGTAAGGGCACTTTCTGCATAAAGCATTGTATCTCCGGAAGGTGTAAACTGTTCGCTGACTGCATTAGATTTTACTGCATATATTCTTGATATACCTGAAACTGTTTCTGTTACACTGAATGTTATGTTTACTTTGTCTGTCTTTGTTGAGTTGTTGTTTGTCTTGCCATCAGTATCAAGTGTTACTACGGCAGCGTTTGAAATAACAGGTGGAACTGAGTCGCAGAAGATTGTTCCGCTTCCTGTTTCAGAAGCATTGCCTGTTGAGTCATTTACATCACAGTAAATTGTATTTGTACCGTCACCCTGTTCAAGATAAAGCTGAACTCCAGAGAATCTGTAAAGAGCAGATTCCGGCTGTGTATATTTGAATGTAATTGTTTCAGAACGGATGTCCTGTGCTACAGTTACAAAGTAGTCTGTATCTTTTGTCAAAGTAGTTGTTGCTGAACCTGCAGTCCTGCTGATTGTTGCAGGAGCTGTAAACTTAGCATCACCGTATACCTTGAATGACCTTACACCTGTGTCATTGTTGTCAGCATTGATGTCCTTTAATGTAACACCAAGGTCTACAGCTGAAACTACAGATGAAGTTGTCTGTTCTACGCCGTTTTTGTCCTTACCGTAAACTACAACGCTTTCTGCTATTGGGTTTGCCTTATCCTGAACGACTGTAATTATTGGAGACTTTGTTACGTTTCCAAGAAGGTCTTTTGCATAAATGACGTGTGTACCTTCTGAAAGGTTGATTGTATCTCCGTTCCTGTATCCTTCTGCATATCCCGGATCTGCTGTTTCCTGTCCGTCTACTGTTCCGTCATAGAAGTAAAGGTTTTTCTTACAGCCTGTTGCTTCATCATCAGCAATGTTAACCTTAAATGTTATGTATGACTGGCTGAGGCTGTAGTAATATTTCTGGTTTTCTGCAATAAGGCCGTTTACAGGATTGTTTGTACCGTCAGCAGGTTTTTCTGTTTCTGTATCTGTTGTCCTGAAGTATTTGCCCTGACTGTATGCGCATGAAGAATTATCGTCTACTGTAATTGCAGGACCTGTTGTATCGTAAATAATGTTAAGTGTCTTTGCTGCAGAAATATTGCCGGCAGCATCTTCGAGCTTAACTGTTACTGTTTTTGTTCCTTCGTGATTTTCGCCTTCAGCAGTTGCATCAATTGTAAGAGAATCCAATACGAGTGTAAGTGAACCGCCTGCCGTGTCTGCAGGATATCTTGCGTTGCTGAGTACACACTTAGCTTCATCAGTTGAATCTTTTGTAACTTCACTCATACCGTCTGCACTTACAGCAAATGAGTCTGCTGCAAACGGATTTGTGCTGTTTGTTACGCTTACATAAATGTTCTGTACGCCTGAAAGTCCTTCTGTAAAGTCAATCTTGAATTTTTCCGTTACAGTCTGTCTGTTAAAGTCTGTAATTTCTTCTGTACTGCCTTCGTTTACAAAGTAAATTCTTGAAATTACCGGTGCCCTGTTATCAAAATTAATCTTTGCGAATGAACCTTCTGCTTCACCAGTTGTTGCGTTTCCAGTAGGGTCTGTTGCCATTACTGAAAGCTGAACTTCTGCTTCTACTTCCGGAAGTTCTACATCCTTTACCATGATTGTGTATTCTGCACCAGGAGCAAGGCATGTCTTGAAGATGAACTTGTTTCCTGTATGTTTGCCTGTCTGGGAAGTAAATTCTTCACCGTTTACAAACAGTTTTGCATTAGTATAATCACCCGTTACGAATTCAATCTGGCGGATACCTGTTGCGGCATCCTTTACCTTAAACTGTACGCCAATCTTGTTTGTCTTTACACTGGCAATTTTATCTGCAGTTACAGGAAGGATTGTTGTTCCGTCTGCTTCATAAAGTGTAAATGCTGAAACGACTGGTGTTTCTGAATCCTTGAGTACCCTGATTACAGGAGCTTCTGTCTTGTTACCGAGATTATCAAATGCCTTGATTGTATAATTACCGGCAGTAAGGTTAATGGTTGAACCGCTTTCCTTAGCATTGTTACTGTCATTGTTAAGATAGAAATTCTTAATTCCTGAAGCATAGCCGCCGTTGTTAAAGTCATAATCCTTTAATGTTACAGTAAATGATACATACGGCTGTGCATTACCGTAGTAATATGTTCCGCCTGAAATGCCTTTTACTGCACCCTTTTCGCCTGGAACTGAATTCCATTCTACAAGTTCATCTGATGTACGGTAATATTCCTTGCTTGCGTTATAAACACAGCTTGTATTGTCAGTAACTGTAATTTCAGGACCCGTTGTATCCTGAATGAGTGTTACTGGTACGCTCTTAACAGATGCGTTGAGCGCACGGTCTACTGTATACATGTAGTATGTTCTCTTTGACTTGTCTGCAGTATCACCTGTGTTAAGTGTTACAGAAGCTTTACCGTTTGCTGCCTTTACAAGATGTTCAAGAGTTGCATTTTCTGCATCTACTTTCTTGAGTTCTGCGGCTACTGTTGCTGCATTTTCATCATCAAGCGTAAGGAATCCGGCAATACCTGAACTTGTTGCTGTTTCTGCAGAATTTTCTTCTGAATCTACTGCACCAATTTCGTATTTGATTACATTTTCTTTTGTATAATATGTACTTCCGTTCTTGTAAACCTTATCCGGTTCAAGAAGGCGTTCAATCTTAACATTACCAGGTGCGGTTACATCATACTTAACGCTGAATTCCATCTTCTTGATTGCAGAAATGTTTCCAAGGTCATCAGAAAGCTGGGCATAAATACTTACAGGACCTTCTTCTGTGATTGAAGCTGCAAAGTCCTTCATTGATCTTGTTGTCAAACCAGAGTTGTCAATAATATTCCATACGTTGCTTGGAGCTGTTTCTGACGGACTGAATGACCAGTACATTACTTCTGGCTGCATTTGTTCACATGCATCATCAAGGATTGGAAAACCTTCAGTTACCTTAATGTTAAGGTCATTCTTTGTGCTTGCATTAAACCAGTTTGAAATTACTGATTCTGATTCATATGTAATTCTTTCGCCATTTGTTTCTACAGAAGGCTTCTTAGTATCCTTTATTACGTAAATTGCATACGGCTGATCTTCGCCGCTGTTGTCTGTTGCATCAACAGCATATATTTCTACCTTAATAAGACCGTCCGGTATTGTTGAAGGGAACTTGTATGTAAATCCGTAACCTGGAAGACGTTTGTCTCCACTTCCAGAAGAATCTGGATCTTCCGGATACTTGAATTTATCCTGTTCAGAACTCTTAAGGAAGTCTGCTGTACTTGAACTGTATATCAGCCTGTCGTAATTGTAAGTATAGTCACCTTCAGTGAAGACTTCGTTTTCGTATATCTTACCTCCTGGTATAGGAGCACCGTTGGCGTCTTTTGGAGCATTGCCTGTTGAATCAACAAGAAGACGGCTTTTTACAACAAAGTGTGAAATATCCGAGTCAAGTGTTGCATCGTTGAGGGAACCGCCTACTTTATCCTTTATAACAAGGTAAATGTTCATTGAATCCTTTACACGATTAGTAAATATTTGATTATCTGAATCAGTTGCATTATGAACTGCAACCCAGTCAGAAAGCTTTGTTGAATTGTTTATATCAGTTGCAGTCGGACTTGTTGGAGATATTTCATTATCTTCATCCTTATAGCCTGAATATTCAAGCCATTCATTTGCAGAAGGAATAATGCTTAAGTCTGATGTGAATCTTCTACCGCCGGAAAGTTCCGTAATGATTGGCGGTTCATCATCCTTATTGTTACCTGTCTTGAATGTATAAAGGATGTCTTCTGCCATGGCAAAACCATCTTTATCTGTAACTGTAGCTGCTATTGTAATTTCGACAAGCGCATAACGAGGAAGTGCATTTGCCGAAGAAATTGATATTGTAAACTGTTTTGGTTTATCTTTGTTGAATTCAGGAAGCATAAAGTATTTGTATGGATCAGGATCAGGATTATCCTGAGAATCTGTAACCTTTATGCTTATAATATCTTTATTCCATCCGTATGTAATGCCTTCAATATCCAGATCATATTCTTCTGAATCATTCAATGATGTGTCTACAAATGTCTTAAAATCAATCTGCTTGTTGAATGCAACTGTAATACGCTGGTTACGAACAACGTTTTCGTTCTGGTTTCTTGGCTTTGTCTTGTTTGTATCAAGAGTCATACGCTTTGCAACAACAGGAACTATTACTATATTATCATCATCGCTGTTTACTTTATAACTGCTGTAAATATAAACACCTGTATCATTTATTTCATTGTTATAGTCTGCAACTTCTATATCTTCTTTTTTTACACCCGTATTGTCATAGTCATAGAACTTGACTTCATTCGGTTTTAATTCCTTTGGCAGCCAGTTTTTTTCATAATTAGTCTGTGTTCCGCCATCTTCCAATACGTTAATTTCATCATCCCAGAAAAGTGTTGATGTCTTTGTGTTAAAGTCAGCTTTTCTAAAGGCAGCCCAGTGGTGGAAAGCATAATTGGCAACCGGAACCTGTGTAACTTTAAATCCAACTTCTTTTTTCTGTTCGGAACCCATTCCAGGGTTAATTGAACCCCAGTTTGACTGAGTATAGCTGCAGTCTACGATAATTTTTTCTGCACCTGCTACACGAACCTGTTCTTCAACGTCCTTGTAGAATTTGTCACCGTTCTTCCAGTATTCACATGTCTGGAATGAAAGACATGCAAGTGTTACTGAGATTACTTTTAATAATGTTCCTGATGTTTTTTTCATTTGTTTATTTCCTAAAAAATTCATTTGCTTTCCTCAAATTATTTTCCGTGTCTTCTCTTTCTTCTTGTTATGCCAAAGAAACCGCCGCCAAGAGCTGCAAGTACTGATGCAATAATGCCAGGATAATATTTACCTGTACTCTTTTTGCTTCCGGCTGTTAATTTGCCTTTTGTTTCCAAAGGAGCACTGCTTACTTTAGTTTCTGCTGCAGGTGCTTCAATGTTTTCTGTTACTGTATTTTCTTCTGCAGATTCTTCTGCAGTTTCTTCAGATTTGTTTTCAAATACTACGGCTTCTGTTGTTACGTTTGCTACATCAACAATTGTAAGTGAAGGATCGCTCTGTTTAACTTCAGGTATTACGCTGAGGTTAATGCGTTCGTTAACGTTTACTGTTTCAAGAGCCTTTATATTCTGTTCCCTGAGTGTATTTTCAGACTTAAGCTGTTCAGCTTCCTTCTGTTCACGGGCAAGTTTTTCTGCTTCCCTTCTTTCTTTTATTTCTTCAAGTTTTTCTTCGCTTACCTTTTCTGCCATTACCTGCATGAACTCTTCATCAGATATTGCTTCAATGTAACTGCCGAATGGATTAACTTCTTCTTTCTTTTCTTCTTCCACTTCAACTATTTCATCTTCGTCTACGCCAAGCATGAGCGTGTCATCACGGTAAAGGTATGCCTTTTCGTTCTGATATTCACCCATTTCTTCTTCGAAACTCTTCATTCCAGGAATTTCTGTTGCAGTATATGCTGAATCAGGTGCCCATTCTGATGACGGCTGTTCCGTAAAGCGCGGTACTTCTCTTGCTACCTGTGTATAATCTATTTCTTCAAGAACAGGTTCCTGTGTTTCGTATGCGTTTTCTGTTACTGCAGTTGTTTCTGCTGTATATTGTTCCTGACCGGCGTAATCTTCTTCGGTCATGTATACTTCTTCATCAGGAACAAGTACTATGTCTTCTTCTGTTTCTTCTACTATTTCAGATTCTATTGCTGCTGTTGAATCTTCCGTTACCGAAAGTTCTGCAGGAGCTGCTGACGGCTGTTCTTCAAACGATGCGGCAGCTTCTGTTACTGTTACGGTTTCTTCTTCGGCAACAACCGGTTCTGCTGACGTTTCTGTAATTACAGCAGCTGTTTCTACTGCAGCAGATGCTGTTTCCGTTGCGGTTACGGCTGCTTCTGTAGTTACGACTGCTTCTTTGGCAACAGATGATTCTTCAACTGCTGCAACTGAAGTTGTTTCTGTTACTGCGACAGTTTCTTCTGCAGCAATATTTTCTTCTGCTGTTTCTGCTACAGCAACATCTGTTGATTCAGCAGATACAGATTCTGTTTCTTCAATATTTTCTTCAACTGCAGCCGGTTCTGTTTCTGCAACTGCAGTTTCCGTTACTTTTACAGTATCTACAGGAAGAACAACAGTATCTTCTGCAGGAATAAAATCTGCATCAGGTACAAGCATAAGAGCTTCAGAAGAAAGACCAGATGCATCCATTTCAATAAACGGAAGTTCAGCTTCAATTCCTTCTGCTACCTGATCATATTCACTTTCATCCTGAATATTCTGTTCAACATATTCCTGTTCACCGTATTCATCTTCTACATCAGGAGCAACATACTGTTCTTCTTCAATTACTTCTTCTTTTGTTTTTGGAAGAGTCAGATCAAGAGGTGCAGTAATGTCTATTGGTTCTTCCTCTTCTTCTTCACTTCCGTCATCAAGAACTGCAACTTCCTTTATGCGCTTTGGATTATCCCACTGAATTGTTGAAAGACGGTCTGCAAGAGTATAACTTCTTCCTGCTGTACTGAAGAATGAACCAAGATAGGCATACTGTTCAGCCATAGCAGGATTCATTGCGCGTACCATTGCGTAATACTTGTCGCACTGAGAATAATTTTCAAGTTCGTATTCACAGCGTGCTACACCAAGAAGAGCCTTTTCGTTTCTAGGTTCACTTTCAAGAACAAGCTTGTACCACTGGAGAGCCTTCTTGTAGTTCTTTGTTGCAAAAAGAATGTTTGCAGTATTAAGTACAGACGGCATGTAGCCTTCAGTACGGCTCTTTCTGAACTGTTCTTCTGCATTTGTAAAAAGACCATATCTTCCGTAAAGGACACCAAGTGCATTTCTTGTTTCAGGATTGTCTTCTATTGCAAGTTCGCGCTTGTAATTTTCTACGAACGGCTGGATTTCCTTTGTTACCCATTCATCAAGTGAGTGCTGGAAAAGCTTTGATACAATTGTTGTGTCAGGCATTGTGAATCTTGCAGTTGCACCAGGAACGTTTACAGGTTTGTATAATTCCCAGCTTTCTTCCATCGGATAAATTGCAGCTGCATCCTGAGCATCTGCCGTATTCCATTCGCGGGCACCTACATGCCATGCCTTGTTGAATCCTTCGTCTGAAATTGTAATTTCAAGAGGCATCCATACTTTATCACCGCGGACAATTACCTGTGTCATGTCAGAGAACTGTTCTTCTGCCTGTTCAGGATTAAGGCCTGTATCAAAAGCCATGAAAATATGTCCCGGAATTGTAATGAATGCTGTCTTAATGCCGATTGCTTCAAACAGTGAGCTTACAAGAATAGAAAGGTCGTCACAGTCACCGCCACGATACATGAGTGTCTGGTAAGGGAACTGAAGGAAGTCTATTGATTCACCGCCTATGTTGTCTGAATAGGCACTGGTCGGGTCAATTACATAATTAAGTCCAAACTGGTCGAGAGTTTCGAAAATACCCATTGCGTACTGAATATTTGGAGCAACACCGTCACGGATGTTGTCGCGTACGATGCTTGTTACGTATTTTGAAAACCACAATGCAGCCGGGTCTTTTGAAGAAACGAATACTGCTGCACGGCGGTCATCTGCCCATGACATTGAGTTGCGTCCGTAAACAGGAATATTCATCTGATATGTCTTAACTTTTCTCTGACCAAGGTATGAATACTCTACAAGAACCTGGGATTTTGTGTCTGCAAGTTCCGTAAGGTCAAGCATACGTTCGTTAAAGAAAGCTGTAAGTTCTGCTTCAAAACTTTCGCCAGGAGAAAGAGTGTCCTTGTGAACACACAGGTTTGGCTGAGCCATATACTGCTGCTGGTAAAAGCTTACGTTTATGTCTTTAATCGTTACGTCTTCTTCGTTTGTAATTTCTACTGTTGCAAAAGGATTGTCTTCGTACCATGAATAAAGTACAGGGAATACAGGAGAAACACTTTTTGTTTCTACACCTACCCTTGTCTTGTTTGAAAATGCTTCGTTAAGGTTAAGGTTAACGCCTACAGTTCCGCCTGCAGGAATAATCATATCTGCACCAACTGGAATTGCAGCAGATACGTTTGCAGTTGCCTTTGCTGAAACTGACGGTCTGAATCTATATGTTACGCCAACATTTGCAAAGAAGTTTAATGTACCTATGCTGTTGTTTTCTGCTTCTATGTTTGACTTAAGGCTTCCAAGACCTGCACCAAAGTCAAAGTTCATCTTTAAGTTGTCATTAAGCGGAATATAGAATGACATTCCGATTTCAGCAGAAAAAACATTTTCCACAAGGTTTTCTGTTTTTGTCGGATCGGAAGCACTTGGCTTACCGTCTATGAGTGATGTATTTGTAAAGTCTCCCTGAACAAAGATGTCAAACAGACTGTTTGGCTGTACGGAAAAACGAACTGAACCTCCAAGAGCCGGAGTATAATCGTGTGAAGAAAAAACAGGTTTTCCAAAATTGAATGCACCGCCAAGAGAGAATTGTGTTTCTGCAGCGGCTGCACAAGGTACAAGTGCTGAAATTACAAAACCCGTCGCAAGAAGTGACGCTTTCTTGTCTACACCTTTTTCATTCTTACTTTTTTTCATTAATTTTCTCCCAGTTCACCAAGAACACGGTTAAGGCCTTTTGCTGCAGTCTTATTTTCAGGATCAAGTTCAAGAGCTTTTTCGTACCACTTCTTTGCATCCTGATACCGTTTCTGAATACTGCAGATGTTTCCAAGGTTATTCATTGCCTGTACGGAACCCATTGCAGCTGACTGTTCGTAAACAGGAATTGCACTTGAGTACATACCGGCCCTTACGTAAAGCATTCCAAGACTGTTGTAAAGCTGAATTGATGAACCTTCTGCCCTGATCTGCATCTGTACTGCTGCAATCTGCGGTCCAAATTCTGCCGTAATGTATCTTGAAATGTCTGTTTCTACACTCTTAATTAAATCTGCTTCGACAGGCTTTGTTTCAATTGTTTCACCGCTTGAGAAACCTGCCGGCGGATAATACTGCCATGCATCGCTAAGAAGAACAAATTCAAAGTCCTCTTCTTCAGAAGCAGTCTGTATGTCAACGATTGCCTTGTACCAGCTGTTGATGAATCCTTCCTTAAGTGTACGCATAGAAAGCGGAATCCATGCATTGTCATCAATAACCATGATTCTGTCGTAACCGTCAAACATTCTTCCTGCTGAAGCCGTATCTACACCAAGGTCAATTACAACGATAAAGTCATCCTGCATAGGAATATATGCTGCAGGAATACCGGCGCTTGAAAGAAGAGCAAGCATAAGCATGCCGACGTCATCTGCATCACCGGAAAGGTATTTCAAAGTCTGGAACGGATACTGAATGTAATCAAGGATTGAAGGATCAAGATGTGATTCTGAATAAGGTGTTGAAGGATCTGCCCCGCACTGAATACCGCACAGCCTTACGCCTTCAAATACGTACATTGCAAACTGCATGTTTCTGTTAAGGCCGGAACGCAGATGGTTACGCGCAAGACCTACAAGATTCTTTGAAAGTTCAAGTACTTCCTGTGAACCAGTTGAAATGTAACTTGCGATAACGGAATTGTCTGTCCAGCGAACCTGGTTTCTGTTGTATACAGGAACGATTACCTGTGAAACAGAAGTACGCTTTTTGCCGAGAAGTTCGTATTCAATTACAAGTTCTCCAGGAATCTTACCTTCTTCCGAGAACTGAAGTATTACGTCACTGAAGTCTGCATACATCGAAAGCTTTTCCGACTTATGCTTTTTGATAAGCGGAATTGTACCGCATACCATTTCTGAAGATGTATAGTCTCCTGCACGGAACTTAACAAGAACATTACGTATTTCCGAAGTTTCATCATTACTGATTGTAATTGTTCCTACAGGGTTTGATTTATATACAGTATAGAAAAGCGGGAATACAGGCTCATCCTGTTCAAGGGTACCCGTTACGCTTCCGGAAGATTTCTTTGAGTCAATCTTATACTGAACGCCTACACCGAATGAAACACCGGCTGCAAATGGATTCATGAAGAAAGAATCAATCTGATAGTCCTGAACTGAAACGTCAGCTACAATATTAAAGTTAGGATTGATTCTGAATCCGCCCTGCAGGTATAAACGGTAGTACGGATTAAAATGTATGTTTGCATTAATATCAGTACTCTTCTGAATAAGGAAAGAAACACCAGCCGTCAAGCCCGCTGTAAGCTGCATTCTTGATGCCGGATAAAATGAATATGAAGCAGAAAGACCTACAGGAATACCGAAGATGTATGTACTGAAGCCCTGCTTTTTCATTTCATCATTATTGTTTGCCTTTTCCATGTAATAGAAACCGAATTCCGGTCCAACTTCAAATGCATTGTCAAATATAAAACCAGCATTCAATGTAGCACCAAATGAAACAGGTTCGAAAAAGTCCTTGTCAACTCCAACAGCCCTATTACGTAAAGGCTTTACTAAAGTATTAGGTAAAAATAAAGAAGGAACTAATTTAAATGATAATTCATAAGCTGATAATTGAGAAACCAACACAATTCCTACTGTAATAAGAGTAAGAAATTTCTTTTTAAAACACTTTAACAACATAAATATACACCCAGGTAAATCGACTTCTCTCTCCAAAGCTTTTTTTCCTAAGCATCTTTTCTATTCTAACACATGGAAAAGTGAAATTCAATGAAACAAACGTTATTTCTTTATTTTTTGTACAAATATAGTGCTTTTTTTATCGTTTAATTTATGAAAACGCTACAGATAGAAACACAGCATGAGCAAAAAAAAATCCTCCGGTTAAACCAAAGGATTTTCATAAAGTGCCGGGAACCAGAATCGAACTGGCACGGCTTGTTAAGAGCCGAGGGATTTTAAGTCCCTTGTGTCTACCTATTCCACCATCCCGGCGACGCAAAACAATATATATTATTTTTAAATTTTATTCAACAGTCAAAAGCTTTTTCAGCGTACCTGACTGTATAAATCTGACATTTCATCACGCCACGGTGAGCGTTTTTCCTTTTCTTCAAAGTCAATTATCTTCTTGATCGTAAAATGCTTTGTATCGTGAATGTTAGGGAAATTGACAACACCAAACCTTCCCTGTCCAATGTAAATTACCTTGTCTCCGGAAGAAAGCTGTTCCTGTGACTGAACGGATTCAAGCGCACAGTCGAAATGCATCGGTTTACCGGTAGCCTTGTCAGTAATTGCAGAAGAAAGTTCTGTTACCGGCTGGTTGCATTTAGGACAGTTGCACTGATTTGCCTTCTTGAAAGCATCGATTGCTTCGTTTTCTGCCTTAAGCTGTTCGTATGTAGGCTGATGATTATGCTGCGGACGGAATTCCTTTTTTGCAAAACTGTCGCTGCGGTTGTCCTGACGGCCGTGATATTCGTTACGGGAATTATTTTCTCCCCTGAAATTTGATTCCTGACTGTTATTGTTTTTCCAGTTACCGTTGTTTGAATGACGGTGTTGTCTTCTGTCTCTGCTCATGAAACTTATTGTACTGTAAAATGTTCTGTTTGTTAACCCAGAAAATCTGCGGAGTTACCGTTAAGGGCTTTGTTTTCAACAAGTGAACGGCTTATTACGAAAGCTATTCTGTCTATTGCATTATTCAAGTAAGTTTCATCCTGAATCTTAATCTGCAGTTCTTTAATGCGTGCGGCTCTTGCTGCATAAGCGGAATTAGCGGAAACTTTCTGTTTAAGTGCGGGCATATTATTACTCCGAAAAAGCATTGACAATATGATGAACCGGATCCAGGAACGGTGCATCTATAACAATTACATCAAAACTAATGTAGCTGTTACTATATTCTCGATGTTTTTGGAGAAACAATTTAGCAGTTTTAATAATCTTTTGCTGTTTAATTTGATTTAATTCGTGGGAAAGTACTTCCGGGGTACCGTTTGGAAGTGTTTTTACCTCTATAAAGGAAAGTACGTCTTTTCTGGACGCAACAATATCTATTTCACCGCTTCTTGTACGGAAATTTCTTTCAATTATTTTATATTCTTTTGATTCAAGATACTGACAGGCTCTGTCTTCTCCAAGCCTGCCTGTTATTACGGTTGGTATTCTTTCTTTTTCAGACAACTTTATCTTCTTCGATTACTTCAAGAAGTTCTTCCGAATCTTCTGCAGACGGCTCTTCATAACTGTTTATTACATGTCCGAAAGTAAGGAGATACGGAACTTCCCATCTTGCAATTGAATCAAGGTGATACTGGCGTGCAGGTTTGCCTTCTGCAAGGAACATATTCTGCCCGTCTTCAAAAAAGACCGGTGCACTGAATT
This sequence comes from Treponema sp., assembly GCA_045643485.1. Taxonomy (GTDB): domain Bacteria; phylum Spirochaetota; class Spirochaetia; order Treponematales; family Treponemataceae; genus Treponema_D. Next base: position 16,390 of record JAZUKU010000093.1, read on the forward strand.
TCATTCCCAGCTTAATGCTTGAACTGTCGATTTTCTTAAAAACTGCTGCCATATCTAATTTTCCACCCTTTGTATGTAAGCAAATATGCTTGCTACGGCTTTCCATGTTTCTTCCGGTATGCACTCACCTATTTCTGCTGTGGTAAGTACGTCCGTAAGTAAAGAATCTTCAACTATCGGAATATTGTTTTCTTCTGCTATCTGAAGCATTCTTTTTGCAAGAAGTCCTTTTTCTCTGGCTGCAATTACCGGCGCTTCTTTGTTTTCCGGATACTTTAATGCTACAGCCTTTATGTTTTCCTTCATGCGTCCTCCTCTATGAATGCGGGAGGCGTGCACTCAGTACAAATGCCCTGTGTTAAAGCTAAGGCGGAATAGGTTACTGCCACAGGATTATCTTGATTCATGCCGGAATTAAAATATCCTCCAAGCCGCAGTTCTTCTGATCTTATTTCAGAAGGCAAAAGCGACGGTAATGTACAAAACCGCACTTCCAATACCTTGCTCTTCTTAAATTTTAACACAAAAAAATATTTTTTCAAAGGAAATGATGCATTTATTTGCATTTTTTCTACTTTTTGTTCTGAAATATTGAGTAATATCTTTAGGAAACCGGTTGCTTTTTTGGTTTTTGTTGAATACTCGTACGGGAGGAAGATCCAGTGACTGTTGCTTTTGGCGTAATGGTTTACGAATGCGAGGAGGTTTTCTTTTTCCGGGAGGGGATTTGCGTAGAGGTAATCTGTAAAATCGAGGGGTCTGTCCCCTTTGTTCGAATTGTTGCAGTCTTTGCTGAGGGGTCTGTCCCCCTGGTTCATATTATCGCTGTCTTTGCCGAGGGGTCTGTCCCCTTTGTCCGAACCGCCGCTGTTCTGCGGGAGGGGTCTGTCCCCTCGGTTCGATGAATCCCCTTCTTCCTGACCGTCAAATACATTCATAAGATGACGAAGTATTTCCTCATCTGCAGAAATACCGTTTTCCATAAGCAGAAGTGCCGCATCCGCAGCTTCCCTTTCCTTACCGGGAAACTTCATTGCAAGAAGACGAGCCTTCTGCATAAGCGAAAAGTCAAATTTAAGTCCGTTCTGCTGAAGAAACTGCATTATCGAAACGGTAACTTTGTCAGGAACAAGGCCAAACTGCGTAAGATATGCTGAAAGCTGCTCACCGGGAGTACCGTCCGGCAGAAGAAGTTCTTCACGGACATCTAAAACCTGAGGGGTCTGTCCCCTCTGTTCAAGAATAATCTTCTGACCGTCAAATTTGACGTTTGCCTTAAAAACCTGGCCTTCTTTAAGTGGAATATTGCTTTTTACGGAATACCTGCTGCCACCAAAGCTTACGGTGTACGAACCGCCGCCGTTATCGTGCAGCACTTTGACAGAAACGACACTGCCTCCGCCAGCAGTATTGTTTACGCTAACGGAGGCAGTCGAATGAGCTTTAATGTACTGTGAAGTACTTATACTCATAAAGTTTTATGAAGAAAAATTATTTGTTTTCTTCAGCTGGTGCTTCTACAGCTGCTTCTCTTCTTGCCTTTGCACCAAGAAGTTCCTTAACCTTAGAAGCCTTACCAACTTTATCAC
>JAZUKU010000094.1:0-6675 GCA_045643485.1 Treponema sp.
CTGAACGTTTGATTGTCCGCCCAATTATGCCGGATGATTATCTTGATGCGTTTGAATGGTGCGGCGACCCTGTTGTAAACAAATACATGCTTTATTCTCTTTATACAAAAGCCGAAGATGTCCGCAAATGGATTGAAAGCATAGATCATTCTAATCCTGATTCATACGAATACTGTTTTGTTGAAAAAGGAACCGGAAAAGTTCTTGGAAGTGGTGGATTGTATTATCACAAAGACATTGATGTTTGGGCAGTAGGATACAATTTACGTCACGACCGCTGGGGCAAAGGTTTAGTTACAGAAGCTGAACGTGCAATTATAGAACACGTAAAATCTGTTCGTGGAATCCGGGAACTTCAGGGGGAATTTGCCGTTGATAATCCTGGAAGTGGACGTGTTATGGAAAAGCTAGGAATGAGTTTTTTACAGGACACTGAATATACTAAATGGGACGGAAGCGCAACCTTTAAGGCTAAGATTTATTCAAGCCTTGGACAAAATGGTACTAAACACGAATAATTATTTATATTTAGAAATCAATTCCTCGCGGTTTTTAACACCAATTTTTGAATACAGTCTGCTTGTGTAATTTTCTACAGTACGTGCTGACAAAAAGTTTTCTACGCAAATCTGTGCATTCGATTTTTCCTGAAGTATTGCTTCAAAAATATTGCGTTCCTGTTTAGTTAAAATTGAAACAATTGAACTTACTTTATCCTGAGCTTTAATCATGTTTTCTTCAATATAAGTTCCGCCACTCTGTACAACATCAAGACAATGAGCAAGTTCTTCTTCCTTTGCGACTTTAGAAATATATCCTTTTGCTCCGCAATCTTTTGCCTGTAGGACGAATCCTGTTGTGTCGAACATTGAATACATTACGCATTTTATTTCAGGAAATTTTTTAGTGATTGTCTTAACAAGAGAAAAACCATTTTCATTTATAAGCTGAACATCAACAATAATAATTTCCGGAAATATCTCTGAAGGGCAACCGCTTTCTATTTTGCTTAAACATTCCAGACAGTCAATACATTCTGCAGAAGATGAAAAGTCTTTTGGAACTTTGTATTTTGTATGAGTCTCCAGCCATGATTTTAAACCGTTTCTTACCATGTTATGATCATCAACAATATAGACTATATCCTTCATAAATTTTCTCCGAAGAGGTTATTTATTTTCAAGTGGAAGTGAAATCTTAACTTCCATACCGTCGTCCTGTGCAGTAAAGAATTCAACTTTACCGCCAATCAATTCCATTCTGTCAATCATTGAACGTAAGCCAAGATGTTCTTTCTTCTGGAGTTTTTTCTGCAATTCTTCCTGATTGCAGCCAATACCGTCATCAGTAATATAAATCTGAAGAATTCCGTTTTCTTCTTTTATAAATATGGAAGCCTGAGTTGCATAAGAATGTTTTTCTATGTTATTTAATACTTCCTGAATTACACGGAAAAGATTTTGTGTAACTTCTTTTTCAAGAACAGGATATTCAAAACCTTCTTCAACTTTAAATAAGCAGGGGAAGTGTGTCCTTGAACTGAATTGCTGTACAAGCGAATTAATGATTGAAATAAGTTCAAGCTTAGAAGATTCACCCTTGTTGTGTATGGTAAGTTCAGCTGGCGTAAGGTTATAACATATGTTTCTGAGTTTTATGATACAGTCAGTGGCAATATCTTCAATCTTTGTCTGCTTGGATTTAGATTCTTCATCAACAACAAGATTTTCTGTTTCAAGGCGAATAACTCGAATATCCTGCACGACAGAATCATGTATGTCACGGCTTATTTTTGCACGTTCCTTTTCCTGAATTTCAAATATCATACGGTTTCGTTCTTTAATAGATTCAGTATTAGTTTTTTTACTGTGTTTTTTATTAACAATATAAATAATTAAAAAAACAAATACTGTTATAGTCAGAAGAATAATTAGTATTAGCATCGTACAAAAATGACATTCTTTTCTAAGTAAACGTTTTGTATATTTTTCATCAAGTTTTTCTGCAGCATTTATTGCTTCATCATATGTTGAATATTTATTTGATTTCTGTTTTACGCAGTCATAATTCCACCAGCTGGTATTGTCTTCATCTTTTATAAGCAGTGTATAATCCGTATTCTGAAAAATATTCGAAGGAACAGTATCATCATTAAAATTTTCTTCATCTTCTGCACGGAAAAAAGACATAGCCTTAATCTGTTTTAAAATATTGATTTCATTATTTATGAATGAACCTTTTTCATTTTCTATCTGATAAAGTTCTGAATATCCCCAATAACTGTTATTTTTTGTTGCTAAAGTATCTTTTAAAAGCCATACACCTTTTTTGTTCACAAGAAAATGTCCTATACCGGCAATTTTTTTTGTTCTGACAATGTTAAGATCATTTATGTTTTTATTGTTTTTTGTTTCTATTTTAAATATTCCATAATAATCTTCATTCTCACCCTGGCCCCAGGCAGAAATAAAATAGAAGTTCTCTGAAAATGGACTGTATATAAGACTACGAACACTGTTTGAATTAGTATTTTTATCCCATACTTTTTTAATTTCATATTGAAGCTTTTCTTTTCCAGGATTAACTGCATAAATAATATTGTGCCAGTCATCATAACTTACTGTATTAAAAATCAATATGGAATTGTCCTTGTTAGCAGCATAATTTTTTAATATTGTATTTTCAATAAGCCGGGAAGATTTTTCTGCTGAATAAAGAGTCAATGTAAAATTAAATATAATAAGTATGGAACAAAATGTTTTTCGTAATCTCATATACTAAATATTAAAGTTTTTTCCTTTTTATTCAATAACCTTCATGGATTTCAAAATAAAACCTGTTCCAGTAATTGTGGAATCATATCCTTCCAGAAGAAAAGCTTTCATTTGATCAATTGATAAAGTTAATACTCCTGATTCATCCAGCTTTATTGCATCAAAAAGTGGGACCCATTCATAATTCTTATCAGAACAGGTATAATAAAAATTGAAAGCATGTATGTCTGTTCCAGAAGCTAATTCATATTCAAATCTGATTTTATAAGTTTGTGGTACAGTTTTAAAGAATATTTCTGATGAAATTGGTAAAAATACTTCCCAATCCTTAAATAGAATTTCTTCTTTCAAAAGTTCCTTGTTGATTATTGATTCATATTCAATTGTATTTTTCTTAATAAACTCATTTGAAATGTAATTATCTTTTTTTGCAGCAAGATTAATTAATGTATCAATATATTCTACATCAAACCATTGATATGTTTCCTTATCAAGATAATTACAACCAATTGGAGTATTATCATAATTATCATAACGGGCACATCCTTCCTCATGCATTACGATAGAGCAGCTTCTTCCTTCTTTATTAACTTCATTAATAAATCCAGTCATACAATCAATTCTTTCAAGAATATTTATTTCTCTTACACAACCAGTTTCTGTAAAAGATACAGGAATGTTTTTTTCAAAGAAAACTTTATCAAGCTTTTCAAACATATCTGTAATTCTATTTTTTACAATTATTGTATAATTTTTAATGTCACCATGTTCCGTAATGTTGCCGTCTTTGTCTTTAGTATCAGACCAGCATCCCATAGGATATGAGTGAATGGCAATAATGAATTTGTTTTTTGAAGTTTTATCATCAGGAATATCAAGTGCATCAATCATTGCAACAGGTGATTGGGCATATGTTGAAATCATAATATAACGCTTTTCGTTGTTTCCGCCTGAATCACGTATTGTATCAACCATAAGCTGTGTTGCTTCATTATAATATTTGTAGTTATCAATACATTGAGGACAAGTCGGATCTGGAACATTATGACACGTAACATCTCCACCTTCATTTAATGTTTCAAATACAAGATGTTCATCATATGAATTATTAAACGTTCTGCAAATCTGAGACCAGAAAGCAGTCAGATATTTATCTGTAAGTTCTTTATTTTTTCTGTTAAAGTTATATCCGGCTCCATGATAGTATTTCTCAATAAAATCATGATTTTTCATTGCTTCTTTCTTTTCATTTTCTGATTTATAAGGATAATCTGATTCAGGGAAATAATAATCCATGCCGTTACAGATAATTACATACATGTCTTCTTCAATAGCCCAGTCAACAACTTTTTTAAGTTGATGCAGAAAATCCGGATCCATTGTAAAATCATCATCAATTACATGATCAAAGCCTGTTGTCTGAAGACGCAGTGTTTTAAATCCTTTTTGAGCAATTGCATGAATTGTTTCTTTTGTCTCTACAGGATATCCCCAGCCGACAGTAGTTGCATCCATTCCAAAATCTGTTCCGTACGAATAACCAGCACATATTGAATACTGGAAACCAACTCCCATTTTTGGAAGGAAATCCCAGGCTGTAAGAGAATCATCAAATTCTTTTACTGGTCCGTTGTCTTTTGGAGCATTTGCAGCATGAATTCTGTAAGATTTTGTATATTCCGGATTATCACGTTTTTCCAAAGTAATCTTATTTATTCTTGCATTAGCACAATGATTCCATGGAGCACCAAGCGAAATTACAAATTTATCATCAGCTATATTATCTAAAAATGGAACGACAAATTGTGTTAAATTAGAAGGACAATATACCTTATCATTAATTACATCTTCAGACCCGGCTTTTTCATGGTATTTCAGTTCAAGAAAAAAGCCATAATCCTTTGCATTATAGTCAATTACAAGACAGTTATAGTCTGATAAAAATCCTCTTTCAATTTCCCATAAATCAATTCCTATAGAGCCACCGTCTTTTGAAGTTGTAAAGATTTGAGTTGATTTATCAAATGCTCCATCTTTATAAAAGTTCATGAATCTTGATAAATCAAATGTATATACATTTTCATCATCATCATTACTGTTTATGCTTTCAGGATGAGGACATGATGTTAATTGCAGAACACATGTAATACAAACTAAAATAAATGCCTTTAATAATAATTGATTTTTTCTATTCGTTTTCATTTTTTCCCCTTAAAATAAATGTCATTTAAGTAGTTTTAAAAAGTTTTAAAACAATCTGAATATAAGGGTAGAATAATTACTTTGTAAATAATACAGAGTTGAACTCACAATTTTAAAATAAATATTTGACTGAATTTTAAACAATAAACATATCACTTGCATGCAGCAACCTGTGAACACAAAGATGAAATAATTGACAAGGCAGAACATGCATTTGATGAATGGTTTTCAAACAATGACGCAACGACAGAACACGACGGTACAAAGTAAAGAATATGTTCTGTTTGTGCATATAAGGAAACAGTTACAGACGAAGGTACAAAAATTCATGTCCATGATTCTGACAATGGTACTGTAACAAAAGAAGCTACATGTACTGAAGAAGGAGAAATGACTTTCATATGTACTGAATGCGATGAAATCATTAAGACTGAATCTATAGAAAAAAAAGAACATTCGTTTGGAGAATGTTTTTCAAACAATGATGCTACAACTGAACATGACGGTACTAAGACAAGAAAATGTTCTGTTTGTGAATATATGGAAACTGTTACAGATGAAGGTTCCAAGCTTCATTCTCATGTTTCTGATAATGGAATAGTAACAAAGCAGGCATCTTGTAAGGAAGAAGGTGAAATTCTTCTTGAAGAAAAAATTTCGGAATGTGAAAAACGCTATGCTCAGCAATAATTGAGCCTGAAGAAGCAGGTGTAATAATTACAGCAAAATAAGATGAAGCATGGCTCGACTGTTATTTTAAATGGGAAAACCGTACTGATCAGAAAATAATAGACATAAACAGAAAGCAGTTTGAACTTGTCGATGACGATTAAATGATTGATAAATAAAAAAAGCAATGCAAAACATAAACACATTTTGCATTGCTTTAATTCCAGAAAAAATTATTCCGGCAATCTGTCTGCGAACATCAAAAGGTTAGAAGTTACTTTTTCATTTTCGCTTAATGGCTTGAAAGTTCCGTTTCCATAAAGAATATCCATAACCATAATTGCAACCTGAGAGCCAATAAACTGCTGAACAAAATCAACAATTACTAAATCCTGCAGTTGTTCAGGATAATCTTTTGCTACAATAACGGCCTGATCCAAGGCATAGCCTGCAAATTCATCAACAATTTCTTTATCCAATGAAGGAATCTGTTTATCAAAATCATTGATATTGCCTTTTGCAACCATAATGTTGATTTTTCCGCCATCAGTAAGGAATTTGCGTTCATGAAGACGGGCAAGTTTTTCTGCATTTGCTTTTGAATCTACAAGCGAACCTGTTATTGCTTCGTAAACATATTCAAAATCTTCTGTTTTGTTGTTCATCCAAGTGCCAGTTCTACTGTCTAATCTTGAATCCGCAGACCAGGAATAAACACTTGGGTATTTTTGTGACTCTCTTGTCATTGGCCCACAGCAATCATAATTTTCAAACCCTTCTTTTATAGTTGATTTATACTCTGGGTCCGAAATTTCAGGATTCAAAAAAACACCGGCAAAATATTCTCCACCGTCCAAAGTTTTGATTCTGCAGTTTGAAACATCTTTACCAACTGGAAGGCAGCATTTATGATTGAGCGCGTAAAAAACTGCAGCAGCTTCAAAAAGTTCCCTGTTTCCGCCTGGAATATAAACATCAGAATATTTAGCAATTGCAGCGCGAACTTTTGGAACGTATTTTTCTACAAGAA
>JAZUKU010000095.1:0-1978 GCA_045643485.1 Treponema sp.
TTTGTATAAAGTAATTAATGATACGCTTTCCGAAGAAGAACTTATGTGTTCGCTTGGAAATGCTCGCTTTGGTATTTGCTTTATCGCTTTAGATTCATGGGAAATGCAGTCACGCTGTAAGAAAATACTTAACTGCATTCATGATTACACACATTCGAAAAAGATATCAATTAATCTTGCAACGCAGTTTTCTTTGTGTCAGGTTACGGAATCAAATAAGGAACTTGATGTTTTGATTGACTGTGCGCTTATGGCACGCGATAATCCTAACGCAAAATATATTCAGGAAATAAATGCATTTGTTTACAACGACGAATGTACAAAGCAGCTTCTTTCTGCAAAACTTCTTGAAGACAGACTTGATTCTGCAATCGAGAACGGTGAATTCAGACTTTATCTTCAGCCAAAAATTGCATTGGAAAACGGCGTAATTGAAGGCGCAGAAGTTCTTGTACGCTGGATGCATCCTGTTAAAGGCTTAATTCCTCCTGATGATTTTATTCCACTGTTTGAACACGACGGTCAGATAGAAAAGCTTGACCTTTATACATTTACTGAAATATGTAAGCTCATCAAACGCTGGATTGAAGACGGATTTGAGCCGCCTGTTATTTCAATCAATGTTTCTAAACTCGCAATTAAATATGAAGGCTACTTTAAGCGCTACATGGAAATCATTAAGGAATATGATGTACCGGGCAAGTATCTGGAATTTGAATTAACGGAAAGTATTGCTTACGACAATATTGAACATTTGCGCAGTATTTTCCAGGAGATTCATTCAATTGGTGCAAAGTGTGCAATGGATGACTTTGGTAAGTCTTATTCAAATGTAACTGCATTGGGTGCTCTTTCATTTGATACTGCAAAGATGGATAAATGCTTCTTTGACGGCGGCTTCCCTAATGACAACAAAAAACTCAATCTTGTTTCCGGTGCAATTCAACTCTTGCGTTCGCTTAAACTAAACATTGTTGCTGAAGGTATTGAAGAAGAAGATCAGGTTACTGCATTGCGTACAATCGGTTGTGATGTAGTGCAGGGCTTCTACTTTGCAAAACCAATGCCGGTCGGCGTATTTGAGCAGTACTGCCAGATGAGTAAATAATTATTTACAAGTATTTTCTACTCAAACAATTCCGTAGACAGATATCTGTCGCCAGTGTCAGGAAGAAGAACTACAATTGTCTTTCCTTCGTATTCAGGTTTCTGCGCTTCCTGAACTGCAGCCCACAAAGCAGCACCTCCGGAAATGCCTGTAAGTATTCCTTCCATGCGTGCAATTTTTCTGCCAAGATCAAATGCGTCTTCGTCTTTTACAGGTATGATTGAATCGTAAACAGAACGGTCAAGGTTAGCTGGAACAAAGTTTGCGCCAATGCCTTGGAGCTTGTGCGGACCGGCAACTCCTTTTGAAAGAAGAGGACTTGAGTAAGGTTCTACGGCAATTACTTTAACGGAAGGCTTTTTGCTCTTAAGGTATTTACCTGTGCCGCTTAAAGTACCTCCTGTTCCGACGCCGGCTACAAATGCATCTACGTTACCGTCTGTATCTTCCCAGATTTCAGGGCCTGTCGTTTTAAAATGTGTTTCAGGATTTACTGGATTATCAAACTGTCCCGGAATAAAACTGCTTGGGTAAGATGCTGCAAGTTCTTCTGCCTTCTTTACTGAACCGGCCATTCCTTCTGCACCGGGTGTAAGCACAATTTCTGCTCCGTATGCTTTTAAAAGCTTGATTCGCTCAACGGACATTGTGTCAGGCATAGTTAAAATCATTTTTAAGCCGTAACTTGCTGCAACTGCTGCCAGACCAATTCCTGTGTTACCGCTTGTTGGTTCTATGATTACTGTGTCTTTGTTTATTTTACCGGCTGCAATTCCTTCTTCAATCATTGCTTTTCCTATTCTGTCTTTTGCGCTGCCGGCTGGATTTAAGTATTCAAGTTTGGCAAGGAGTCTTGCTTTAAGATTGTAT
>JAZUKU010000096.1:0-24368 GCA_045643485.1 Treponema sp.
ATGTCAAACCGTTTTGCTAGATTCTGCAGTTTGTACTGGCCTTTTTCTTCAGTTTCTTTTGCAAACTGAGGATATGCCCATCTGCTTAACGGAAGTGTATCTATGACTTTGTTGTTTAAAGTCGGAAGAAGAGAACGGTTAAGTTCACTGTTAATGAATCCCATGTCACAAGGTGCATTGTGTGCAACAAGAATTGAATTGTCTATAAAGCGCAGGAAGTCAGGAAGAACTTTTGAAACCGGTTCGCAGTAAGCAAGCTGTTCATTTGTTATTCCCGTTAAATTAGAAATGAATTCCGGTACGGCAACAGGTGGCTTTATAAGCTGGTTGAATGTAGAAATTACGCCGTCTTTAGTAAATTTGACTGCACCAATTTCAATAACATAATCATCGAGACATTTAAGGCCTGTTGTTTCCGTATCGAATGCACAAAAAACTGACCCGCCATAAAGATAACGGGCCAGATGTTTGAAATTCCGGATAAGATGTATCTTAGCTCCGGACATTATTTTGCTGCATCAAGAATAGCCATGATTTCTGCATTGATTTTACCGCAGAGTTCATCAGCTTCTTTCTTTGCTGCATCAAGTGCTGCATCTGTTGCTTCTGCTACAGGTACTGTGCTGTTGATGTAGAACTTGATCTTTGGTTCAGTACCGCTTGGTCTTGCGCTTACGATTGTACCGCCTTCAAGGAAGAACTGAAGTACGTTGCTCTTTGGCCAAGGAAGTGAACCTTTAACAGAAGGATTTGCAGGATCAAATTCAACCTGTTCCTGAATGTCGCGGATCTTGATAACTTTCTTTCCGCCTAAAGTCTTTAATCCTTCTGTGCGGAGCTTTGTCATGATTCCGTTCATGATGCCAGGACCTGAAATGCCTTCAAAATATTTGTTGATTGAAACGTCCTGGAAGTAACCGTATGCCTTGTACATGTCGTTGAGGCGTTCAAGAAGACTCTTGCCTTTGCTTGCCCAGTAAAGTGTCATTTCTGCACACATTGCAGCAGCACTTACACCGTCCTTGTCACGAACTTCTGTTTCAACAAGGTAACCGTAGCTTTCTTCAAGGCCGAATACGTAATGTTCGTCGCCTTTCTTTTCCATTTCACCTTCGTCATAAGCAATCCACTTAAAGCCTGTAAGACATTCCTTAACCTTAACGCCGTAATTCTTAGCAGCCTGGTCAACAAACGGACTTGTTACGATAGAGCGGATCAATACAGGGTTAGCAGGCATTCTGTTGAATTCTTTTTTAGAAAGAAGTACGTAGTCAGCAAGAAGGGCTGCCATCTGGTTTCCTGTAATAAGTACAAAGTTACCGTCCTTGTCAGGGAATGCTGTTCCAAAACGGTCAGCGTCAGGGTCTGTTGCCATAACAACATCTGCTTTTTCTTTCTTTGCAAGATCAAGTGCCATCTTTAATGCTGGTGCTTCTTCTGGATTTGGTTTTTCAACTGTAGGGAAGTTTCCGTCCGGCTGAGCCTGTTCTGGAACTGTAATTACGTTAAGGCCTAAATCGCCAAGAACTTTCTGTACGTGCATACCGCCAGTTCCGTGGAGTGGTGTATATACAACTTTTACAGAAGAAGCTTTTTCCTTGATAAGTTCAGGTCTGTAAAGGTTAGACTTAATCATTGCCTGGAATTTTTCATCAATTTCCCTGTCTATTAAAACGATTGAACCGTTTGCAATTCCTTCTTCGCGAGAAATGAGCTTAACTTCCTTAACTGCATTTACTTCGTCAATAATGCCTTTGTCGTGAGGTTCAACTACCTGTGCACCGTCAGACCAGTATGCCTTGTAACCGTTGTATTTCTTTGGGTTATGGCTTGCTGTAACTACAACACCAGTCTTGCTTCCAAGTGTCCTGATTGCAAAAGAAAGTTCCGGTGTAGGGCGGAGTGATGTAAAAAGATATGCCTTTATTCCGTTTGCAGCAAAAACGCGTGCTGTAACGTCAGAAAATTTGTCGTGGTTAAGACGACTGTCGTAAGCAATACATGCGCTTAATGTGCCTGCTTTAGCTTCTTCCGGGAAAGCCTTAATGATGTAGTTTGCAAGACCCTGTGTTGCTTTGGAAATGTTGAGTGTATTCATGCGGTTAGTACCACCGCCCATAACTCCACGCAAACCGCCTGTACCGAATTCAAGACTCTGGTAGAAACGGTCTTCAAGTTCAGTCATGTCTTTTTTTGCTACAAGTTCTTCAACTTCCTTGCGGAATGCTTCGTCTGTTTCTTCTGCAATGTAAGCCTGTGCCTTTGCAAGAATTTCTGCTTCGTTCATATGTTCCTCACTCATCTGTAAAAATACAGGAAATATTCGAAATTTGACATAAATTATAACAGTTATGTGCTTGTTTAACAATAAGATACAAATAAAGTTCAGAAATGTACAAAAAATCAGAAAAAAAGCTGAATAAAGCTGAAATTCTTTAACAAAAATCATAACTTTGGTATATTTACTTCATTATGGAACACAATATGATCCTTTCAGCTTCGGGCTGGAGAAAAGTTTTTGCCGTAAGCGGTAATGAAGAAGACAAGACAACAGAAATCGGAACAACCAACACATACCTTTGTGCATTGATTGCAGAAACATTTGCTGAATATATAAAGGATAAGTCACAGAAGCCTCATCCTGTAGTTGCAGTAGGAACAGACAGTCGTCCTACAGGCAAAAAAATTGCTGAAGTTATCAATCGCGTACTCATCGGTTACGAAATCAACGTACGCTTTTTAGGCATTTCGTCAGCACCGGAAATCATGGCTTATGCACGCGGAACTGACGGCTTCCTCTACATTTCTGCAAGTCATAATCCAGTAGGCCACAACGGAATCAAATTCGGTTTGAATGACGGCGGTGTTCTTCCGGGAAGTGAAACAAATAAGCTCGTAGAAAACTTCAAGAATAAATGTGCAGCAGAAGACTGCGAAATTCATGCACAGGAAATAATGCAGAATCTTGACGAATCAAAGCTCAACCTTATGCTGAGCCACACAGATTACTTCAAGAAGGAAGCTGTTAAGGCATACGACAAATTCATCCGCGAAGTAATTACAGGAACAGATGATGCAGAAGAACAGGAAACAGTATTTGAAATAATCAGACAGTCGCTCAAGTCAAATCCGCTTACAGTAGTATGCGACATGAACGGTTCGTCAAGAAACCTTTCGATAGACAAAAACTTTTTCCCTTCACTCGGAATCAATTTCCTTCCGTTCAACACAGACGTAAATGAAATACCTCATGCAATAATTCCTGAACCGGAAAATCTTGTTTATTGTGCAAAGAGAATGAATGAACTTAGAAGCGAAGGAAACTCAAGCGTACAGCTGGGATATATGCCTGACTGTGACGGTGACCGCGGCAATATAGTTTACTGGAATGAAAAAACAAACAATGCTGAACCTATTGCAGCTCAGGAAGTATTTGCCCTTTCAGTACTCGCAGAAAATGCTTTCAGTTACTGGACAGAACAGAACAATTCTGCTGAACAGAAAAAATACGCTGTTGCAGTAAACTGTCCTACATCAATGCGTATTGAAGAAGTTGCATCTGCTTTCGGCTCAAGCGTGTTCCGTGCAGAAGTAGGTGAAGCAAACGTAGTAAACCTTGCGCGCGAAAAGCGTGAAGAAGGATATACGGTACGCATTTTAGGCGAAGGAAGCAACGGTGGAAACATTACTCATCCGTCTTCAGTACGTGATCCTATTGCAACTGTATTTGCACTTGTAAAACTGCTTTCAATAAGGGACGTAACAAACACAGACGGCAGCATTACAAAAGGCCTTTTCCATTTGTGGTGCGAAAAAAGCGGACAGTCAGAAAAATATAAGAACGACTTTACTTTATCAGACGTTATGGAAACACTTCCGGTTTATACAACAACAGGTGTAAGCGAAGAACGCGCAGTACTTCACGTTAAGAGCGAAGACAAGGGTAAGCTTAAGGAAAACTTCAGGAAGAATTTTGAAGAAAGCTGGAACTTAAATAAAGACCAGCTCAAGAAACTTTACGGCTTTGACTCATACGATGCTGTCCTTACAAACGGTACAAAGGAAGTAATTGCTTCTGCAGACTCAACTTGGAACAACGCAAACGGCGGTTTAAAGGTACGGTTTCTTGATGCTGACGGAAAACCTGTCGCATTTATCTGGATGCGTCCAAGCGGTACCGAACCAGTTTTCCGTGTAATGTGTGACGTTAAGGGAAAGATGCCTCTTGCAGAAAAATCACTTCTCGCGTGGGAAACAATGCTTATTCAGAAGAGTGACTGCTGATTTTTAACTGAATTCTGCAAAAAAACGATTAAAATCTCTAAAATGTTAAATATTTGTCATAAATATTTTATAAAAAGTTATAAATTTACTTTATTTAACCTTGAAATCGGGTTTTTTATTTAAGTATGTGATAAAATCTTTTTATAAATATTTTAAAAAAGTTGTTTAAGATAATCAATTTAAAGAGGTACTGAAATGAAAAAGTACGTAAAAACTTTAGCAGCTTTTGTATTTGCTGCAGCATTGGCAATAACATCATTTACAGGATGCCAGAATTTCCTATCCGGAGGAAACCTCAAGGAAGAACTGCAGGACATGCTGGACTACCAGTATGCAGACTACATAAGCATCAGCCTCGATTTAAATAACAGCGAAGGAACCGCCAAAGGCTCTACGGACCTGAAGAAAAAGCCTACAGACATATTCAGCATAAGCTTCGTGCCGAACAGGGAATATGCATTCCTTGACTGGCAGATTTCGTATGAAAAGAAAGAAAATGTTCAGCGTACTGCCATGGCTTCTGAATTCATTTCAGGAAACGAAGACCTCAACGAAATATTTGAAACGATAACGGTAACTGAAGACGACAACGGACTTCTGTCAATTTCTGCAAAGATAAGGAAAACGGCTATAATAAATAAAATTTCGGTAAAGCCGCTCCTTTCAAAAAGACCGGAAGTAAAGACAAGCTCACCTGCATACGATCCTAATTCAACAAGCCGACAGACAGCTATCACGGTACAGTTTACGCAGCAGATACAGGAAGACAGCTTCCGCTTTACGGCAGAAGAACTTGAAGCACTGGGCGTAATAGTACAGGATGAAACACCGGACGAAGAAGGCAAGCTTACATACAGGGATTCAGAAAATTACGTTACATATAAGGATGAAGACGGAAGGTACTACGCATACAAATCAACAGCAGACAACTTCACGTATTTAAAGAACATAGAAATTACTACGGACCAGGGAATCAAGTCTGTAGCAGAAAGCTTTGCACCTCCAGTACTGGAAAGCTTTGAAGACCATTCGATCCTTATGATAACACCGTATTCACTGCCGGAAAAACTCATTGAAATAGGAAACGCAGGATACAAGACGATCATCGTAAAGCTTGCAAAACAGATAAAAAATACGGACGGAATAGAATTTGCAGACGACTATTCATGGGGCTATCAGGTAAACGAAGAAACTCCTCAGAAAGCAAGAATAAAGTTTGAATGCAATAATGCAGAAGGAACTCTCGATTTATCACTTCCTGCAGACACAACGAAATACAACCTTAGCCAGAGGATACAGCTTGGCTTTACTGAAGACCCTGACTATCAGTTCCTGAGATGGGATTTTGACGAAAAGTACGTAACGGTTCCTGACTTCACGAAGGCAAATGCAACGGTACTCGTAATAAAGGAAACTCCAGAAGGAGAGACGACTTCAATAAAGGCTGTATGTGCACCGCGTCTCAAGCTTGATGAAGAAAACATAAACACTGGAAATAAAGTCAAGGACGGTTCCGGAGCAGTGTACAGGAATTCTTCACTGCAGCTTGCATTCACAAATGAACTTCCGCAGGATGAAGCAGGAAAGAAGCAGCTTGACAACATAAACATTACTGTAGGCGGAAATTCCGTAATACAGTGCTTTACGGCCCCTGCATTCATTGACGAAAAGACAGTTCAGTTTTCATCAGACAGGAGCAACAGGCTTGAAGTACCGGACGGACAGACAAAGACAGTAACGGTAACAGTTCCTGCAGACATGTATTACGAATATGAATATAAGGAAGAAATATACAGGGTAACTCTCGGCAGGGAAGCTTCATTCAGCTATGTCGTAAGCTATGAAACTGATGACAATGCAGAAGTTACGTTCGGAGTAAGCTCAACTGCAGCTGGAACTGTAACACCTTCAGGACAGAAGTCGTATGCAATCGGAAAGAAGATATCAATCAAGTTTGAAGCAAATGACGGCTGGATATTCAACGGCTGGAAGATAACTTCTGCAGACGGAGAAATGGACAAGAAGATAAAGGTATCATCACCGTCTTCAGCAGAAACAGAACTTGAAGTACTTGATGAAATAAAGGGCGTAATCATAACAGCAGACTGTACTGAAATGCTCAACATAGAAAGATGGAGCCTTACAGACAAAGCATCTGACAGTGACGGAAGTGCAGAAAAGCCTGCAGTAAAGGATACCGGCATAGAGATTAAATTCAACAAGCCTCTTGATGCAGCAAACAAGCTTAATGAAATAAAAATCTTTGCAGACGGAAATGACTGCAGTTCAATGTATTCAAAGTCACTGAGCGAAGACAAAAAGACAGTAACAGTAACAAACACAAAGCGCCTTTCAGTAGAAAAGGGAACAACAAAGACAGTAACTGTAAGCGTACCAAAATCATTCTACTGTACTGAAAACGGCAAGAAGATAACAATGTATAAGGATGCTTCGTACAGCTATGCAGTAAACTACAGGACAACGGAAAAGGCAAAGATAACATTCAGCATAATAAACGGCGAAACAGGAGAAGCATTTGAAACTGATGCAGTTCCTGGAACACTCGAGCCTCTTTCATACAACGAATATTACCTTGATGAAACAATAGGAATTTCGTTTGCAGAAAATGCAGGCTACCAGTTCTACAGATGGGACTGTGACAGCAGCGCCATTACGCTGACGGGAAAAAGTTCACAATCAGAACTCAAGGTAAACGGAGCTGCCGTAACTTCTGTAAAGGCTGTTGTATACGCAAGGCCTTCAGTAACAGGCATAAAGGTAAACGGAACAGAACTTGGCGAAACTGTAAGTGCAGACCCGTTCGACAAGGATTCTGAAATAGTAATAAACCTTGCACACGAAATTGAAGCAGATGCAGCAAAGAAAATTACAGTAACATATACGGGCGACAACTTCAGCCAGAAGGATTACTTCAATACAGTATATGACAGAAACAGCAAGACTGTAACGTTAAAGCCTGTCAAAATCCTTTCACTAAGGAGCGGCTATGACAATGAAACAGTAACCGTAACAGTTCCTGCAGACATATATTACATTCAAAAATACAAGGATACGGAAAGAACGACAATCCTTGCTTCAGGCGGTGAAGGCATTTCAAGGTCATACAAAATAAGGAATGCTACAAAGAACAAGACACAGGTTACTTACAACTACGGTTCAGGTTCACTTTCTGCAAACGGAAATACGTTAAGTTCAGGATCAAATTCTTCATACAGTATTGATGACTCAATCAGTTTAGGTTTTACAGCTTCTGCAGACTCTGTATTTACAGGCTGGAAGGTAAGCTGTGCAGCCGGAACATCATATACAGTTTCAAAAACAGGTTATGAAACTTCCGGAACGGTAACAGTAAAGGACAGCAGCGGCAATTTATTCTTTACGCTTCAGATAGACAGCCAGAATCCTTCAAAGGCAACTGCAAAGGTTAACGGATATGTCTCAACAGGAATTTCGGTAAGTGCAGGTGAACGTCTTGTTGCAAAAGTAAATGATTCCGGCTTTACACCAAAGTATGTTTCTGCAGGAGTAAACTGCGATACTCCGGTAATGATTCCGTTCAACAAAAAAATGAATGCTTCTACTGTAACGCTTTACAATAATAGTACAAAAAAAGGAAGCATACAGATTGTAAACAGGGAAAGTACGGGTACTCATTACGAACAGTATTACGAAATAAAAAAAACAACAGGCTGGAACGGCAATACGCTTACAATTTCTCCAAAAGACAATGTATATGAAATTCTTGCCGGCTCAAAGACTGTGGACATAAAGGTAATTCTTAATGCCTCTGCAATAAAGGATGAAGATGGAAAGGCTCTTGAAGGCGTTACCGAATATTCATACAGGCTTAATCCGGAAACAGAAGATTTTACAAAGATTCAGTTCAACCTTAACGGATGTACAATAAAGATAGACGGAGCAGCAATTAACGACGGCTTCTTTAAGGAATACAGCATTGGAACAAAACTTGAAGTTGAATGTATTCCTGATGAAGACTATAAGTTCAGTTCATGGTCTCTTGGCGGAACTTCTTCTGAACATGTAGACATTGCAGACGACGATTTAACAAAAACAACTCTTACAGTAAAGAAGTCGATGGGCGCTACAATCGTAGAAGTTGAACCGCAGAAAATACTTCTTCCAAAAATACAAATCTCATCCGTAGAACCTTCATATACTGCTGCTGGCGTATACAGTGATTCAGAAATTGTAATTCCGTTCAACAAGGAAATTGATAAGACAACAGTAAGCCTTACTTCCGGAAGCATTCAGATCGTAAACAAAGACAATGAAAATATTCATTACGAACAGTATTACGAAATAGCAGAAAACAGCTGGAGCGGCAATACGCTTACAATAACTCCAAAGGTAAATGTTTACGAAATATTCGGAACTGCTTCTATTGCAGACATAAAGGTAATCCTTGGAAGCGGCATTAAGGATAAGGAAACAGATAAAAATTCACTTACTGGAACAACAAGCTTTACATACAGAATCAATTCCACTACAAGCACAAAGACAAAAATCCAGTTTATTGTTGGAAGTACAAACTGTTCCGTAAGCCTCAACGGATCTGAATATAGTTCAAACCAGACATTTGAGTATAACGTAGGTGAAAAGATTGAAGTACAGTTCATTCCTAACGACGGATATAAATATTCAAATTGTTCAATGGCAAACAACACAAGCGAAGCTGTCTCAAAAACAGAGTTGGGTTCAGGTAAATATGAACTTAAGGTAACAAAATCAACAACTGATGTTATTACACTGACTCCTTCTGTAATCCTACTTCCAAAGGTCCTTGAAGCAAGCATAACTCCTGTTAACAATGATTTAGGAATTAGTAGTCAATCGTCCATAATAATTCCTTTTAATCAACAGATTAATCCAGAAACAGTAATCTTATATAATGAAACAATACTCGAAGGAAATATTCAGGTAGTAAATGCAAATACACAGATTCATTACGAAAATTATTTTATAAAATCCTTCACAGATGAGAATACAAAACTTGTATTAACACCTATTTTCAATATAAAGAACAATCTTGTACCAAATGAAAATGATTTAATTGGAATTAAAGTAATTATTGATGGAACTACAATTAAGTCAATTTCAAACGAAAGAATAGTACAGGATGAGGTTATACATTTCTATAAAATAAATGGTTCTATGGAACAAATAATACCAGACGCAGAAGTTAAATTGTATAAATTACAAAACAATGCTTATACTGAATTGTCTTCAAGAACATTTGTAAATTTTACAGATGCGGAGTTTCCGCAAAATCATATAAAAAATACAGTTTATTTTGATTTTAACTGTAGGGATAAAGATAGCGGAATAAAGAAACTTGTGATAAAAGAAACTTTAATAAGAGATACAGCAGGAACTCCAATTACTGTAACAGGTGAAAATACAACTATATTTGAAATTTCAGAACCTAATTATAATGATTATTATAGTAACAATGAACAACCTAAAACTGCATATACGTTAAAATCAAATGATGATGGAGTTGTACAGCTTGACTTTTGTTTTTATGATTTTGCAGAAAATGAAAAGAAAATTTCATTTTTTGTTATTAAGGATACAAAATTATTAAGTTCTGATATAAATCCTTCTCAAAGTGATACAGATATAAGTTTTCCTGGAAATATACCATTAGGTTCAGGGAAAATAATAAAAAAGATATCGGATGACTATAATGCAGATAAAATAGAAAAAAGGAAAACAAAGGATGGTAAGATTACATATAATTTTACTATACCATTTACTAAAGAGTATTATAGCACGTATACTTTGAAAAAGAATATAGTATTTTCCTGGGGTTATTCAGAAAATGAAATTACCAATATAGTTGAAGATGGACAATCAAGTGACGATCTTAAAGGAACCATAGGAAGCTATAAGATTGAATGTGATTCTTCTAAAGATTGTTTTATTAAAATAAAAGCTACAGATGATGTAGGAAATGAAACTGAATTAATAAGGGTTATTCCAAGAAAAATAGGAATTATCAAAGCTGATGATAATCCAACAGAGAATGGCGCTAAACAAATACTTTTTACTACACAAGGTACTCAGGAACTTGTTAATCTTGTAAATAGATATAAAGCTGTTCAATATGGATGCTGTTATTTATATTCATATCAGGAAAATGAAGGAAGTGATATAGAATATTATTCTTTATGCTATATGACTGATACATCTCTAGGAAATAGAAATTATGCTACATCAACAAATTATTTTCTGTATTTAACTGCAGGAAATATCGATTATACCGAAGAAGAATCCCGCCCTGATGGTATATATAAATTTTATGTTATTCCATATTATATATATGAAGAAAATAATTATTATGGTCCGCTTTCAGACCCGTTTGTTTATTACGTAGGTATTTCACCTTCTATTGAGGATCCTGAAGAACCTATATTTCCTGATTCTTTTGAAATGGTAGCTGCTGAGCCTGAAATTAATGTTGGATATAGGAGTGTAACTGTCAGGACAAGTGGTTTTAATAAAACCGATGACTGTATTTATGGTGTAAGATATAACAAAAAAAATAGTACAACATATTATTATTCATATGATGAATCTTTCCTTGTCGAATCAGGTTATGAATATGATTTTAATTTATTTGCTGTAAATAATAAAAATGAAATAATAACAAGCAGTTTAACATATGAACTTGATTTGACATATGATAATGTTGCACCTTATATGGATGAATTATATTTAACAGGCATTAACTTTGAAAAATATACATGTTTTCCAGAAGGAATCATTTGGACTGGAGCTTATTTACCTCAAGATAAAGGTTCTGGCATTTATAAAAATGACGATGGAAACAGGCAAATCGAATATTATATTATTCGTGAAAGAAGTAAATCACAATACACAGAAACTGATTTATCACAATATACAAAGAAATTTTTAACCTATCCTGCAGATATGGATCAATTATCTACTGTTGTAATACCATTTGATGATCTTAAAGAATCTATATATACCCTTGTGTTAAATGTAAAGGATGATAATAAGGATACAGAAGAAAACTCTTTAAGTAACTCAAGAATTTTTTCATTTTCTATGAACACTGAGATTTTGCCAACTGTTAAATTTGAGTATGTTTGGAAAAAAAATGATAATGGAAGCTGGAAGAGCTGGCCAGAAGTTGTTGAAAAAACATCACAATCAGGAAGAGGATATAATTGTTTATTTTTACAATTAAAGAATAATAAATGGATGTATGGTTTCCAACAAATTGGACAAGTTTCGAATTATGATAGGTCTCAGTACAATGCTGATGTGCATTATTGTAAAATATGTTCTAATAAGGGGGGCACTGATACTACTTTAGAAGATTTTTGTTCATATTTGAATTTGTATGT
The DNA here is from genome assembly GCA_045643485.1 of Treponema sp. Lineage (GTDB taxonomy): Bacteria > Spirochaetota > Spirochaetia > Treponematales > Treponemataceae > Treponema_D. Next base: position 11,700 of record JAZUKU010000096.1, read on the forward strand.
TTGTCATGATTATATTGTAAGGAAAAAAAATGGCGCTGATACAGACCTTAATTCGAAGGCTGTAATCATTGGTGTTGATTCAGATTATCTTATTTATTATGATGCTCCATGTTTTGTTCATACAATGGCTTATCCTACACAATCAATTAATAATCTAGAAAAGATTGCTGCAGAAGGAAATTTGTCATCAACAGCTGCTGTATGGGAATCAATGGGAAGAGAATATGGACTTAAAGAATTTGTTACTCCTTGGGGGACAAAAGATTATTCAACCTATACCACTCCTGTAGATGAAATTGAGTCAGGCTTTTCTTATGTAACAATAACTCACTTTGCGGATGGTACTGTCAGAATGTCAGATGTAAAGAATAAGCCCTAATTAGTACGGTATTATAACAATTATTAAACAGTCGTTTTTGTGGACTGTCAGCCAGTTTACGGAACCGGCAACAAAAAAGGCTGCTCTCGAAAAAGAGGGCAGCCCGTTTTATTTTAAACAGTTAACTGTTTGTAAAAACAGAAAAATTATTTGATAAGCAGTTCGTAAGCCTGCATTGCATTTTCACATGCAAGAAGGTCATCCTTGAGTGAAGAATTCTTGAGCTTTGAGCTGAAGAAAGAAATTGTCTGCAGGTAGTAGCTGTGCTGGTTGTAAGCAGCTGCAATCATGAAAAGAATGCGTACAGGAGTATCATCGATTGTCTGGAAGTCGATGATGTCTGTCTTTGAAATGCCTACTGACATTACAAGGTCTGTTACTGAAGAAAGGCGTACGTGTGGAATTGCAATTCCGCGGCCAACTGCAGTTGACATTAATTCTTCGCGCTTGAGGATTTCGTTTTCAAGTTCCTGTGCGTCTTTAATCTGTGGAGCTGTAGCAAGGTTTTGTGCAAGCTGAACAAGTGCATCATGCTTTGTAGAATGATTTAAGAATACAATGCGTTCCGGTGAAAGAATGTTCTTTACCTGAATGATCATGTTCTGGTTTGCAGGCTTTATGTTTGAAGAAAGGCGTTCGTTTACCCATTTTTCAATTTCTGATTTCTTGAATCTCCATACAGTGCCGATTTTGCCGCTTGGAATTTCACCTTTCTGTGCCCAGTCGTAAACAGTGCGTTCACTTACGCGTAAATATTTTGCAACTTCTTCAATTGTAAGGATATCGTCTTCCACAATTGGCTCCTTAAAAATAACTTTAATAAAAATGTGTTGTTTGTATGAATATTTTGCATCCTTTACGGTTATTTGTCAAGAGTTGCATGATTGTATACAAGTAAATCCATGTGGTTCTTGTAGTTTGGCTTAATTCATTCTATAATTAAATATTATGGTAATAAAGACTAGAACAAAAATATTAATTCCAGCAGCAATCCTTTTTTGTTTACTATATATGGTATTTGCTTTCAGGCAGATGGGTACGGAACTTGCATTTACTCCGGAATGGACTGAAGATATTTCTCATATAAAGCCTGTTCAGAAGCAGGATGAGCTTATTCCGTTCAGGCTTGGTCAGACTCTGGGATATTTTACACCGGAAGGCAAAGTGGTTACTTCACTTTCTTTTCCATCAAAAGCTTCAATTTCTGAAAGTTACTATGCAACTTTTAATGAAAACAATTCTTCTGCAAAAGTGTTCAACAAAAAAAATGAAATTGTTTCCATTTTGAAATATTCAGGATTTCCGTATTTTGATGAAGACAGGATTTTCGTTATGTTACCGGGAGGCGCTTCTTTCATTCAGTGTAACGAAAGGGGAGACGAACTGTGGCGCTATGAATACTTTGCTCCAATAACAGCTTTTGCTTCAAGCAAGGGCGGAACTGTAGCCGGTTTTGCAGACGGAACAATCACTTCGTTTTCAAAAGACGGAACTGTTGAACAGCAGTTTGCTCCTGGAGGAAGCAATATTCCTGTTATTTTAGGTGCAGACATATCTGATGACGGAAGCATGATTGCGTGTATATGCGGTCAGAACAAGCAGCGTTTTGTTCTTGCAAGAAAAGATGCAGACCACAGCAAGATAATTTTCCATGAATATTTTGATAGGGATCAGACAAGACAGCTTTTTGTAAGATTCAATAATGCAAACGATACAGTTTATTTTGATGCAGGTAATGCAGTTGGAATCCTTGACATCAACACTTTAAAAAGTTCGCGTGTAGAAGTACCAGGTTCCATAATTCAGATTGAAGAATCTTCTGTTGACGGAATTGTATTTGTATTAAGCAGAAATGGCAGGACAAATACTGTTACTGTAATTGAACCTGTTGACAATTCGCTCGGTCATTTCAACTTTGAGTGTGACAGTTCATTCATAAAGGTAAAGGATGATGCTCTTTTTGTTGGAATGGACAATAAAATATCAAGAGTAACTGTTTCAAGGAAATGAGGTACGTTATGAATAAAAATATTTTCAGAAAATTATTACTGCTTGTTTTATTCAGTTGTATTTCTTTAGGAATGTACGCATTTGACTGGCCTCAGGCAGAAACTTTATCAGATAACTTTTATTCTTACTTTGGACAGCTTAGAGGCGGTACTGTTGCCAATTCGCTTATCTTTAAGGAAAATTCAGAAGTAAAGGCATGTGATGACGGAAATGTCATTGCAGTAATTACTGAACATGATAATGATTTTGGCTGGTTCGAAAGTACTCTTGGAAATGCCGTAATCCTTTACCACAAAAATGAACTTGCTACAGTTTACGCAAACCTTGATTCAGAAACCCTTGCTCCGGAGCTTGAAACAGCAAATGAAGTTCCAACGGGAACAGTATTTGGTGTAAGCGGAAACAGCGGATGGCAGGAAAGTCAGAGCTGTCTGGAATTTCAGGTATTTGATTCAAAAGATTCTACTTCTGTAAACCCGCGTGTACTGATGCCAAGGACTGGAGATGAGCTCCCTGTAAGCATTGGAGAACTTACTGTAGTTAACAGGGATGAAAAAATAATTTCCCTTTCAAAGGTTAAGTCAATTCCAGCCGGTTCATATTCACTTTACCACACAAGGCAGGAAGTTGCAGTTCCATTCAAAACTTCAGTCCTTATTAACGGCGTTGTAATGGAAAACATTTCATACGATACGCTTAAGGAAAATAATGGTAAGCTTTGCGCTCTTGGAAATGACTTTTATCCGCTCGATATGCTTTATCCTGATGAAGAAAGACAGCTTCTTTCAAAGCTTTATTTTACTTCAGGAAAAAATATCCTTACCATTACGATTTCTGATATTCTTGGAAACACAAAGACTTATTCTTATACACTGGACGTTAAGTAATAATTTACTGGTAAACAACAGGTATCCACTTTTTAGCGTCAGACTGTGTCTGTGAAATCATTCCCCATGTTACGCCTTTTGCCGTAGTTTCGCCTGTAAGGTACTTTTTGCCGTTTGCAGTAAAGCTGTGTCCCGGATGTGTTGAAACAAGGCCTGCTATTGCATGTGAATATTCTGCACTGATGAAGAAGATTGAATCCATGTTCATATTGCGCAGAAGTACTGAAATAAGCATGCTTCTTGAGTCACAGTCAGAACCTTTTCCTAAAAGAACGTCAGGCAGCGAAGTAAAGTCTGAATCTGTTTTCTGCTCAGCACGTGCGTATTCAAAGTTTTGTGTCCATGTAAGTATTTTCTGTGCAAGGTCAGTGTCGTCTTTGCAGACTGGAGCAAGTTCATTGTAGATGTCAAATGAAGGCCTCTGCAGTCGCTTGAAGCTGTCGCGGTAAATCATTCTGTAATAGCGTGTCCATGCCTGTTTCCACTGAGAACTCTTCTGGTAATTCAAAAGCAGATCATATTCGCGTTCGATTACATAAGATGCTGCTTCTGAATCAACTGAATCCATGAGCGTATAAATCTTAACGCCGTCAATTTCAATGTTAACAGGAACTTTTTTTGAGCTTTCAGGATAAATGAACTGAGTCATAAGTCCTGCTTCGAAAAGGCTTCCCTGGTCAATGCAAAGACTGTCGAGCGTGCTTACCATGAACGAATTGTTCTTCTGCGAATCTTCTTCCGGACAATAGCATAATGCAACGATATAGTATTTTTTTGTGCTGAGGAAAGCGCATATTCCGTAACCGCTGAGCTTTTGTCCGCCAAGAGTTAGCCTGTATGTGCTTACGGCAGCTTTCTGGTTGCGCCATGAAACTTCTTCCGTTTCGCCCTGTGCCTTGAGCTTTTTAACTGTATCCTTAAGCGTGTCTGCAGAAGATTTGTATTTTGAAGAAGGGTATATTTTGATTACAGTTGTTGCTGAAAAAAGTTTGCTTGTAAAGACATAAGATGTTCCGTCTGTTGATTTTTCTGCAAGAACATATTCTTCCGGCAGGTCTATAGAGTATCCGTAAGTAGGAGAGCTTAATATTTCAGCAAAAAGTGATGTTGTAAAAATAAATGCAGCTGCAGTAATTGAAATAATTTTCTTTAACATTTGTCTTTTCAAAATAAATCCCCTCTAGGTAAGTGCGGTTATTGTTTTACAAAATATCCTGTTGGAAACGCGGGTCTTGTAAAAAACAATCCGTCTGATTAATATAATTATATTGTTAAAGAAATGAATTTTTCAATCCTTTATGAAGACAATGAAATATTTCTCGTAAACAAGCCTTCAGGTGTAGCAGTACAGGGCGGTGAAGGTGTAGCGCATCCTTTGGACAAGGAATTTTCTGCTCAGGTTGGATTTCCCGTTCATCTTGTTCACCGTCTGGACAAAGAGACTAGCGGTATTCTTATTGTAGCAAAAAATGCTGCTGCGGCTTCTAAATGGACAAAGCTTATCCAGACTGACAAAGTATGCAAGGAATATTTTGCCGTAACAATTGGCGTTCCTGTCGTTAAGGGAAAGGAACTTCGTAAGGGAGTGCTCCGCTCAACAGTTACTGCTCACGGTAAGGAACAGTCAGCAGAAACTTTTTTTGATACAGTAAAGGAATGGAGCGTAGACATTCAGAATGCAGAAACAGGTGAAGTTCAGAAAATAAATCTTGCTCTTTTACACCTTACGCTTGGTACGGGAAGAATGCATCAGCTGCGCATTCAGCTGGCAGAAGCAAAGGCTCCTATTGCTGCAGATGACTTGCACGGTGCCTTCAAGCTTAACAAAAAGCTACGTAAAGCCGGAATAAAAAAGCTTCAGCTTGCGGCAATAAGGCTTACGATTCCAGCCGGCGGTAAGCAGACTCTGTTTGAAATACCGTTTCCCGAACATTTTGCTGTTCCTGAAAATTTATCCGTTTAACTGAATGGCCTGTTTTCAGTTGAGGAAAAGATTTTTCTACTGCAGTATTTTTTAGTGTGATGTTTTCTTTTTAAAAAGAATTCATTATATTATTAAGAATAAATCATTTATAAGAAGGAATTGACATGGCTGACAAACGTGTTCCTATGACATTACTCTGCGGTTATCTTGGCGCAGGTAAAACAACTCTTTTAAACAAAGTTCTCACTAATCAGAAAGGCTATAAGGTAGCCGTAATTGTAAACGATATTGGTGAAGTTAACGTAGATGCAAACCTTATTGAAAAGGGTGCTCAGATTACAGACACTTCAAGCATTGTTCCTTTGACAAACGGATGCATCTGCTGCACATTGAAGTCTCAGCTTGCACAGCAGATTGAAGACCTCATCAAGACTAAGAAATATGACTACATCATGATTGAAGCAAGTGGTGTTTGTGAACCAATGCCTATTGCGCAGGAACTTGAACTTATTCGTCCTGGCAAGCTCGACAATGTTGTTGGTGTTGTAGATGCTGCACGCCTTGTTGATGAATTTGCCGGCGGTGATGCTTTGCTCAAGAAGGATATGGGCGAAGAAGATATTGAAAGCCTTCTTGTTCAGCAGATTGAATTCTGTTCTACATTAATCATTAACAAAGTTGACCTTGTTACGGAAGAACAGCTTAATAAGGTTCGCGCAGTAATCAAGGCAATTCAGCCTAACGTTAAGGTTGTTGAATGTTCACACGGAGATGTTGCTGTAGAAGAAATTCTTGCTACAGGACGCTTTGATTTTGAAGCTGTTTATTCTTCTGCAGGATGGTGCAAGGCTCTTGAAGAAGCAGAAGATGACGATGACGATGATGATGATGATGACGAACACGAAGAACATCTCCACCTCGACGATGACGATGATGATGACCACGATGAACATGAAGAACACGAAGGTCATGAACATCACCACCACCATGAACATAAGCATGACGGTGACAGCGGTTCAGACGAAGACGAATATGGAATAAGTACATTCATCTACTACAGAAGAAGACCGTTTAACCGCGACAAGCTTGAATCATTTGCTGCTCGCTGGCCAAGAAACATCATCCGTTCAAAAGGCGTAATGTGGTTTGACGATGATCCTGAAAATTCACTTGTTCTTGAAACAGCAGGCCGCCAGATAAGCGCAGGCTATTCAGGAATGTGGGTTGCTGCATGTCCGCCAAAAGTACAGGAACAGGAAAAAAAGCGTAACCCTCAGCTTATAAAGGAATGGGACGCAGAAGTAGGCGACAGAATGATCAAGATGTGCATTATCGGACAGAACATGGATAAGGAAAAAATCTGTGCTGAACTAGATGCATGCCTTGGTGAAATATAATAAAGGCTAAAATACGGCTGTTCTGCAAAAAGGCAGCCGTAAAGCCTTATATAGAAGTTATTGACATTTTTTCTGGAATTGTATAATATTCAGATAACATTTTAATACTTTTTAAGATGGAGCTTCGAAAGAGCTCCTTTTTTTATATTTACGCGGTTTTCCGCAGAGGTTAATTTGGAATATATATCTTTAGAATCAATTCCTCACTACAAAGAATGTGCTGCCGTAACAGACGTACTCGGCTACACTTTGGTTGAACTTCAGATTGTTCCACAGAAACAGGTTACAAAAATCAACATTACAATTGCTTCAAAAGATCCTTCAGTAGACATTGGCGTAAGTGACTGTGCAAAGGCTCACCGCGCTTTACAGAATGAACTTTTAAAGATTCTTCACAAGGAAGATGATGACCTTATGATGGAAGTATGTTCTCCTGGCATGGAAAGAAATTTCAAGAATGCCGCTGAGTTCAAAATCTTCATCGGCAGGGAAGCACGTGTCTGGGATAAGACAGTAAGCGACTGGGTTGGCGGAACAATCAAATCTGCTGATGAAAGTCAGGTTACTTTGGAAATAGCAGACGGCGGTGAAAAATCCGTTGCCTTCAGTGATATTGCAAAAGCAAAATTTATTCATGTTTAAGGAGTTTGTATATGTCTGAGATGGCAGATGCAATCCGCGCTTTGGCTGCGGAAAAAGGAATCAGTGAAGATTCAATTAAACAAACTATTGAAAATACAATTAAGGCTGCTTACAAGCGTACATTTGGTACTGCAGATAATTGTATCGTAACTTTCAACGACGATCTTTCAGATGTTTCTGTATATTCAAGAAAAACAATCGTTGACGGAGTATACGATCCTTCTACAGAAATTGAACTTGAAGAAGCACTTCAGATGAGCCCTGATGCAGAAGAAGGTGATGAAATCGACATTCTTGTTGACCCGCACGACTTTGCACGTTCAGCTGTAACAACAGGTAAACAGACAGCACACATGACTTTGAACGAAAGCTTCAAGGATAACCTCTACAACGAATACAAGGATAAGATTGGTGAAATCATCATCGGTTACTACCAGCGTGAACACAATGAAAACATTTACGTTGACCTTGGAAAAGTTGAAGGCGTTCTTCCTAAGAAGTATCAGAGTGCACGCGAAGAATACGAAAAGAACGACAGAATCAAGGCTCTTATCGTTGACATAAAGAGAACACAGTCAGGACTTCAGCTTGTATTGAGCAGAACTGATCCTGATTTCGTAAAGTCAATCCTTGAACTTGAAGTTCCGGAAATTGGCGAAAAGATTGTAGGCATTCACAAAATCGTTCGTGAAGCAGGTTATCGTACAAAGATTGCCGTTTACTCTAACAAGGAAGACGTTGATCCTGTAGGTGCATGTGTTGGCCTTAAGGGTGTACGTATCCAGAACGTAATCCGTGAACTCGAAGGCGAAAAGATTGACGTACTCAACTACAGTGAAGATCCTCGCATCTTCATCAAGAATGCACTTTCTCCTGCAGAAGTTGAAAAGGTAATCATTCTTGATGCAGACAAAAAAGAAGCTCTTGCTGTAGTAAATGATACACAGTTCTCACTTGCTATCGGTAAGCAGGGACAGAACGTTCGTCTTGCAAACAAGCTCTGTGACTGGAGCATTGACGTTAAGACTGAAGCTCAGGTTGCAGAAATGGATCTTCCTGAAGAAGATTCACGCAAGGCTGCAGAAGAACTCTTTGGCGGTAACCAGGAACCTGAATACGAAGAAATTGAAAATGTTTCACAGTTACCGGGAATCGAAGCAAGAGTTGCTGAACTCTTACAGAATGCCGGCTTTGATAACATTGAACAGTACATCAATGCAGAAAAGTCTGGTGAACTCAAGAATGTTGAAGGCCTCACAGAAGAAGACATTGAAGCTGTTAACAAGATAATCAACGAATATGTTGAATTCGAAGAAGAACCGGAAGAAGAAGCTGAAGCAGAAGAATCAAGTGCTGAAGAATCTGCTGCAGAAGCTGAAGAATATGTTTGCCCTGAATGTGGCGCAAAGATTACACTCGATATGACACGCTGTCCAAATTGTGGTGTAGAGTTTGAATTTGAAGAGGAAGAAGGAAAGTAATTTATATGGCTGATGAAACCGAAAAAAAGCCTGGATTTGTTTTAAACAAAAAAGAAAAGAAGACGGAAGCTCCTGCAAAAGATGCAAAAACTGCAGAACACAAGAAGGTTGTCGTTATTAAGCGAAAACCTGCAGCAGGAACAACTGCAGCTGCTGGAACCGCAGCACCTGCATCTGCTTCAAAAGAAGCTGCTCCGGCACAGAAAAAAATAAGTGTCGTTGCAAAAAAATCTTCTGCTTCGAATGAAAAATCAGAAACTCAAAAACCTGCACAGGATGGTGAAAAGAAACCGGCAGCAAAACCTGTTGCAAAAGCTGAAGGTTCTGACGGAAAGACACGCATAATTAAGTCAAAGACAAACTTCGAGCTTAACAGTGCACGTCCTAACGTAAAGGCCGGAAACTTAAGCGGTGGCAACAGACAGAGGTACGGTAATAAAGACGGTAACGGCGGATTCAATCAGCGTCGTGAAGGCGGATTTACCGGTGCTCAGGCTCGTGAAGGTTACCAGAACCGTGAACGCGGAGGCCAGAACGGCAGAAACGGTCAGGGAGGTGGCTTTGGCGGTAACCGTGGCGGTCAGGGCGGTTTTAATAAAGGCGGTCAGGGCGGATTCGGTGGTAACCGTGGACAGGGTGGCTTCAACAAAGGCGGCCAGAACGGTGGATTCGGTAACCGTAATGGACAGGGCGGCTTTGGAGGCAACCGTGGCGGTCAGGGAGGCTTTAACAAAGGCGGTCAGGGCGGATTTGGTCCAAGACCAGGCTTTGGCGAACCGGCACCACTTGAAGGAAGCAAAGGTCAGTCAAAAAAGAAAGACTTTAAAGGCAAGAAACAGATATACAACAGAAAGGATAAGGAAGAATTATTCGACGAAGAATCTCTTTATCAGAAGAAGAAGGAAGTTACTCCTATCAGCGCTGTTCCAGAATCAATCGATATCATGGAAACAATCAGCGTATCTGATCTTGCAAAGAAAATGAACTTAAAGGCAAGCGAAATAATCAGCAAGCTTTTCACAAGCTACGGTCAGATGGTTACAATCAACCAGACTATCGACCACGAAACTGCTGAACTCCTTGCTTCAGAATATAACTGTAAGGTACACCTTATTTCACTTTATGATGAAACAATCATTGAAAGCGAAAAGGGTGATGAAACAACAGTAAGAACACGTCCTCCTATCGTAACTGTAATGGGTCACGTTGACCACGGTAAGACAAAGACTCTTGATGCTATCCGTAATTCAAACGTAGTAGCAGGAGAAGCCGGCGGTATTACACAGAAGATTGGTGCTTATCAGGTAAGTACTCCTAAGGGTGACATTACATTCCTCGATACTCCAGGACACGAAGCATTCACTATGATGCGTGCACGCGGTGCTCAGATTACAGATATCGTAGTACTTGTTGTTGCAGCAGATGACGGTGTAATGCCTCAGACAAAAGAAGCTATCGACCATGCAAAGGCTGCTAAGGTTCCGATTATTGTTGCAGTAAACAAGATTGATAAACCTGAAGCTAACCCTGAAAAAGTAATGACTCAGTTGAGCGAACTTGACCTTACTCCTGAAGCATGGGGCGGTGACACTCAGTATGTAAATATTTCTGCTAAGCAGAGAATCGGTATAGACGATCTTCTTGATGCAATCCTTATTCAGGCAGAAATGCTTGAACTTACGGCACAGTATGACTGTCGTGCAGAAGGAAAGGTTATCGAAAGCCGCATCGATCAGGGACGTGGTGTAGTAGCATCAGTTATCGTAGAACGCGGTACACTCCGTACAGGAGACCCGTTTGTAGCAGGTATCTATTCAGGAAGAGTACGTGCCCTGTTCAACGACCGCGGTCAGAAGATTACGGAAGCTGGTCCTGCAACACCGGTAGAAGTTCTTGGTATAGAAAGCATGCCTAATGCAGGCGATCCGTTCCAGGTAACAGAAAGCGAAAAGGATGCACGTGCATTTGCAGCTAAACGTCAGGAATTAAAGCGCTTTGAAGAAGCAAAGGCTGTTAAGAAAGTTACACTCGATTCACTTTATTCAACAATCGAAGCAAGTGAAGTCAAGGAATTCAGAGTCATCATCAAGGCTGACTTACAGGGTTCTGCAGAAGCACTCAAGCAGTCACTCGAAAAACTTTCTACAAAAGAAATACGTCTTGCAGTCATCCACTCAAGCGCAGGTGCAATCAACGAAAGCGATGTTACACTTGCAGCAGCTGACTCAAATGCAATCATCATCGCTTTCAACGTACGTCCTACTCCAAAAGCAAAAGCTCTTGCCGAACAGGAAAAAGTTGAAATCAGAAAATACAACATCATCTACAAATGTGTTGAAGAAATCCAGCAGGCTATGGAAGGTATGCTTCAGCCTGATACAAAGGAAGAAACAACCGGTACACTCGAAATCCGCGATATTTTCAAAGTACCAAAGGTCGGCATAATTGCAGGTTGTTACGTAACAGACGGTTTCATCCGCCGTACAAGCAACGTAAACGTTATCCGCGACGGTGTAGTTAAGTTCAGCGGAAAGATTTCTTCACTCAAGCGCTTCAAGGATGATGCAAAGGAAGTTAAGGCTGGATTTGAATGCGGTGTTGGTATTGAAAACTGGCAGGACCTTCAGGTTGGCGACCAGCTCGAAGTTTACGAATACGTACAGGTTAAGCGTAAGTTAGGCGATACACTCATAGACGAACAGGCCGAAGCAGAAAAGCGTGAAGCCCAGAGAGAAGCCGCAGCTGCAGCAAAAGCCGCTCAGGAAGAAGCAGAAAGACAGCTTGAAGAAAAGGCAGCAAAGGAAGCTGCAAAAGAAAAAGCTGCTGCAAAAGCCGCAAAAGCTGAAAAAGAAAAGACTGCAGAAGACCTTGCAAAGGAAGAAGCAGGAAAAGCAGCAAAAAAAGCAAAGGCAGCAAAAGCTAAAGAAGAACAGGAATAATTATGGGACAGTACAGACTTATCCGCTTAGGCGAACAGCTTAAGCAGGAAATAGCCGTAATGATTTTACGCCATGAAATAAAAGATCCCCGCGTAAGTGAATTCCTTACGATAAACCGTGTGGAAGTAGCGGGTGATCTTGCATATGCAAAAGTATATGTTTCTTCATTCATGGATACACGCTCACTTGAAAGAGGTGTTACCGGTTTGCAGAATGCTGCCGGTTTCATCCAGTCAAGCATTGCTAAAAAACTTTCAATATATAAATTCCCAAAGCTTACATTCATTGCCGACAATTCTAACCGCGAAGGCTTTGAAATGGTAAAGAAGCTTGAAGAACTCGAAGCAGAGCAGAAAGCTGCTGAACAGAACGCAGGGGAACAGAATCCGTCTGATGAAAAAGAAGAACAGTAACATTACGGGAGCAGTTCTGCTTGCAAAACAGTCCGGTAAGACAAGCTTTTCTTCATTGTGGGACATAAAGCATTCCCTTAACACAGATAAAGTTGGCCACACAGGAACACTCGATTCATTTGCAGACGGACTACTTGTAGTTCTTACGGGACATTTAACTCATTTAGTAACTCACATTACAGGCTTTTCAAAAGTATACAAGGCAGTAGTCTGTTTTGGAAAAGAAACAGATACTCTTGACCCGACCGGTAAAATAATCAGAAAAGGAAATACGGTAAGCAAGGAAGATTTACTGAACATACTTCCTTCGTTTACAGGCGCACTTTTACAGAAACCACCGGCATACAGCGCAATTCATGTAGACGGAAAGCGTGCTTCTGACATGGTGCGTAACGGCGAAGAAGTTCAGATTGAACCGCGTCAGATTTTTGTTTACCGAAACGAACTGCTTGATTTCAAGACAACTGAAGAAAGCGGTGACGGTTACTGCTATGCACTTCTGGAAATTGAATGTTCAAAGGGAACCTACATACGCTCAATTGCACGAGATGTAGCACAGGCTCTGGGAACATGCGGACACCTTATTGCATTAAGAAG
>JAZUKU010000097.1:0-6298 GCA_045643485.1 Treponema sp.
CATCCAAACGGCAAAATCTACGGAGACTATATTACTCCAAATGGCATAATCAGTTTTGATTTGTCCAACGGTGATGCAAATATTATTAAAGACATTGCCGGTAAGGCTGTTTCATTCAGTGCAGACTATCAGTTCACTGTAGACGGAACAGACTATTCAATTCCATTCCTTACTTCAGGATGGTATCTTGAAACACCTACACACAATCCGGATGAAGTTTACTGGATTAAAATAGTTGAAGAAGAAGGCAAGCCTGGCTTTACCATTAAATTAAATGCAGTTCCTGAAGGATGTACTGCATTACAGTATAATTTCATCAGTGAGACTCCTTCTTATTCAGCTTCAGAATACAGAGGAAATAAGGCAACAGAATTCTATTTCCCTTATGTTACTGCTGGAATTAATTATGAACTTTATGTTGATTTCTTTGGTTCTGAATCATTCTCAACACAAAAAAGATTCTTTACACCTAAAACAGGTCTTGGAGAATTAATACCTTTAAATAAAATAGATGAAAAGCTTGATACAGATACAAACATCTTTACATGCAATGTTCCTTTATATTCTTCTGATATTCCTACAAACGGAAAATACTGGCTTAACGTTTATCATCCAAACGGAAAAATCTATGGAGACTATATTACTCCTGCAAATGGTGTAATCAGTTTTGATTTGGCTGACGGTGATGCAAATATTATTAAAGACATTGCAGGTCAACCTGTTTCATTCAATGCAAACTATCAGTTCACTGTAGACGGTACAGACTATTCAATTCCATTCCTTTCATCAGGATGGTATCTTGAAACACCTACACACAATCCTAGCTTGGACAAACTTGAATCAGCCAGACTTTCTGCAAAAGAAACAGATGAAGGCATTGAAATAACAATCAAGCTTCTGGAAGGTGAAAAAACAGTAAACGAATGGTGGTCTAATTTATTCGAAGCAAGCACACAATTAACGACTCCTATTCATTTACATGCAAAGAAAAATGACAGTGATGAAAAAACAATCGGCGAAATTCTTAATGAAGGAGAATCATACACAATTCTTTATCCATTTGTAAAAACAGGTACAACTTATGTATTTAAAATCAACGGTGAATTTAAAATTGGTACTAATGCTTCTTACTGGGGTGAAAATGATCAGATAATAATTACTGCAACAAAAACTAATTCCAAATACGGTAATGTATATCCTGAAAAATGGAGTAGTGTAACACCAACTGTTATTTATGATCCTGTTCTTGAAACATACTCATTAACTTCTGATTATACAAAAGCTGATTATGAAGCAGATTTCGGTACAAATGTTAATGATATTGTAAAATGCAATTTCGGTTACTGGATTGGTGAAATTGATTTCAGAAATAGTTCTTATGAACTTGGAATACGTAATGGAATAAGCATTTATGATTTCTTCTACAACTCAAGCTCACAGGATTATCTGAAAAAAGTTCTTGATGTTTCACAGGAATCTGCAGAAAAGAAAGCTGAATTTGCTTCAAACATAGAAAAATTCGGTATTTATTGCGGACGTTTCTTCCTTAGCATAGTACCAGAAGACGGAAGAAAATGGGAAACAAAAAATTTATGGACAGCAGAAGTTCCATATTCAGGAAATTAACATTACATAATAAATAATGTTTATTCTTAAGGCTGACTGATAAATATTAGTCAGCCCTTTTTTTATTTATTTTCAGTCAAGCAAATCAAAACTATCATTAATAAAAACAGGAATTCTTGTAATATCTGCAGAAGCCATAATCCACTGGCCGCCGTTATATTTTTTTCCAGTCCAGTAATCAGTCCATTCGTCTCCAAAAGGAAGATAAACTTTAATCCGCTTATCAGTATTTTCCATGGCAGAACCGTCTTTGTTAAAGTACATGGGTACAGTTACAGGACAAACCATAATTGAAGGCCCGAACATGTACTGGGTACAGATATCTTCGCAAACAGGATCATCAAATTCTGTAAACAGAGGACGTATGAACTGTTCGTCATTATCACAAACAAGCTTTTCGACTTCAAGAATATAAGGCATTAATCTGTACCTTAGCTTAATGAAATCAATGATTATACCGTAAAAATCGGGCACAGAATCTGTACCTGTTTTTTCAAAGGCCCATGGTTCCCTGCGGCAGTCTGTACCATGTGCACGAAATACAGGAAGAAAGGCTGCAAACTGTAACCATCGGGTGTAAAGTTCGCAGAAGCCATTGTTGCTGACAGTGTCATCATAATCACCGTTCCAGTACCACTGCATTCCTTTCTTAACGAAAAATCCGCCTATGTCTACAGTCCAGTAAGGAAGACCGCTCAGGCTGAACTGTACCCCTTGTACGACTTGTTTCGAAAGAGTTTCCCATTTTGCAGAAGTATCACCTGACCACAAAATAACTCCATACTTCTGGCTGCCAAAATATCCGCTTCTTGTAAGATTTACTACAGGCCTTTCAGTGTTCTGTTTTGTGCTTCCTTCAAATATTCCCATAGAGTGATAGTATCCGTAAGCCATTGATTTTTCCGTTGGCATCACGTCACCAGAAGCCTGCAGATATTCTGCAAACTGTACCTGAGGAACCGGTTTTTCACTATGATTCCATTCAGGTGTCAAAGGTTCGCTTGAATCGCACCACCATGCATCAATTCCGTGTACTGCAAGACCTTCATTTGTCTGTTTCCAGTACAGTTCACGTGCTTTCCTGTCAAAAACATTGCATATGTTGATTCCGTTAAGAAGACAGTCATTCTTTTTCATTTCCGCATAATTGTCACATTTTTCGTCCATGCTCGGCCAGATTGAAATCATAAAGCGGATGTTCTTTTCATGAAGCTTTTTTACCATAAGCGAAGGGTCGGGGAAACGTGTTCTGTCAAAAGATTTCTGTCCCCACATTCCGTCATTCCAGCTAAGCCAGTCAAGGACTATTGTACTTACAGGAATATTGCGTCTTTCAAATTCGTCTGCTGTCCGTAAAATTTCTTCCTGAGTTTCGTATCTTTCCTGCGACTGTATGTAACCGAAAACCCATACCGGCATGTGAAGAGCCTTTCCAGTAAGCTGCCTCATTTTTGAAGTAATGCGTTTTCTGTTAACAGGAGCAATAAAAAAGTAATCAAGGAAATAATCTGCACTTGTATAAAACCATGAGCCGTATTTATTGTCGCAGAAAATCGAAGGACTCTGAGTCGAAAACAGAAGACCGTATCCGTAACTGGAAATTAAAAAGGGAAGTGCA
Source organism: Treponema sp. (assembly GCA_045643485.1). Classification (GTDB taxonomy): domain Bacteria; phylum Spirochaetota; class Spirochaetia; order Treponematales; family Treponemataceae; genus Treponema_D. The sequence goes on from JAZUKU010000097.1 coordinate 3,245, forward strand.
ATCTTTAAATTTCCCTGGTTAAGGTATATTTCATTTCCGCGAAGATTCCAAATTCCTTCTTCATGCTGACCTAATCCAAAAAGCTTTTCGTCATCAGCAAAAGTGAAGTTAAGCCTTGTGTGGCAAAGGGTTTTATCGTATATCCTGTCTGCATTTACAATGCGTTTCTTTACACCGTCTGCAGTTTTTATTTCCTCAGTCTCGATTGAACCGCATGTCTTGTAAACATCAAACCGTTCAGTTACATGTGGATTTTCATCTGCTTCAGCAAAAAGAATTTTTTCATTACGGATGAATTTTATGCTTCCATTTTTCTTACTTACAGTAGCTTTTAAAATGCATGAAGCAACTGTGTAAGAGTCATCATTTTCATTTACACTGAATTTAATTTTTTTCTGCGGATCAAAAAACTCAGTCCCCTGAAGTTCAGAAAATTTTCTTTCGTCATCCTGAATTACTGAAACACGCACTACGTCTTCATCATAAAATGTTAGTCTTAAAGTTTCTTTTTCGCTTTCAAAGTAAACTGAATTGTCATTTTCTGCGTAACTGAGGATTTCCGGTGATTTTTGTTTGACAGGTGTAATCATTTTTTTATTCTAACTCCAATTCAAAGAAATTTATAAGAATTTTCCGTAAAAAAATTTCTTTATTTCAGATAATACAATAAATTAGAAATTTGACAAAATACAATTATAGTCATATACTAGTCATTGTATAACTATATAAAAACTTAAGGAATTTTTCATGAAAACACCACTTTATGAAGTAAAAGCACGTCTCAGCGAGTACGTTACGAAGGCAGAAAATGGTGAAACTGTAGAAATCACCAAACACGGTTCCACGACAGCAGTCCTTATCAGTTTTGAAAGATACAACAAGCTTTGCGAAGAATTTGAACGCAGGAACAAGCCGGTTTTCATCGACAGCATACGCAAATGGAGACAGGAAACAGGCGGACTGTCCCAGGAAGAAGCCGAAGAATTCTGTTCGCTTCTTGAACATCAGCGTAATGAAAAAGCAAAACCTGAACGGAGGGAGGCATCATCATGGAGATGAAAAAAATTTATCTTCTTGACACAGACGTCATCGCAGAAGGATCAAAAATTTATTCTTCAGAAAAACTCATTTCAATGCTTGACTCAAATTCTGACCGCTGTGCAATACCTGCTGCAGTCTGGTTTGAATTCCTCAAGGGAATAAATGTACTGCCAGACGGTAACCGTAAGGAATGCCTCAAGAAATTTGCATACGACATAATTCAGCCGGCATATCCTGTAATTCCGTATGATGATCACTGTGCTTCGGTACACGCAGGAATTTTTGTTGCCATGCAGAAAATGGGACTTCCTGTTTCTCAGCTCGACATGCAGATTGCAGCTACGGCAATTGCAAACAACATGGTAATCATTACAGGAAACACGTCACGCTTTGAACCGATTCAGCATGAATATTCGCTTCAGGTAGAAAACTGGTTCATTTAGTTTTTTTAGCCGTAATCTGATTGCCAAACATACTGCGCTTCAGTAATATTTTTTCATCGAGGAAAAATATGTCTGAAATTCAGAATGTTTTAGCAAAGCTTGAAGGCACACTTGTTCACGACATGCTCGTTCAGATTGAAGCTGATTACCACAACATTGCGGTTGTTCAGCGTGAATGGTATGACAGAACACAATTCATTTGCCCGGACTCATGCGGTAAGTGCTGCATTGATTTCGAACCGGATTTATTTGAAGCAGAAGCTTTATACATGGCTGCATGGCTTATTGAAAATCAAAGTGATACAGCAGAAAAAATTTCCAGAAACCAGTTTCCATTTGATAACGGAAAAACATGCCCGCTTTACGATCCTGATTCAGGATATCATTGTTCAGTTTACGGGGGCAGGGCTTACATTTGCCGACTCTTTGGCGCAAGCAGTACATATTCCAAACAGCAGCAGAAAGTATGGCGTCCGTGCAAACATTATCCGGAAGATCTTTTGAAAAAATACAATCCGTTACTGAAGCACAAAACTTATTCTTCAGAAGAAGCTGAATCAATTCTTGGACAGGTACCTCCAGCAATGAGTGACCTTATGCAGTCATCATCTTCTTTCAGCACTGAATCCAAGAAAACAATGCTTCTGCGCGAAATCCTCCCAAACGCCATAAACAGGCTGTATTGGCTTATTTTGATGAACGGCAACAATAATCCCAACGGAAGCCCGAACGGCTCTCCAAACGCTCCTATGGCCGCTTAGAAAGGAAATCTGGGAGACATCATGAACCGTTTTCACGACAGCGAAACATTTGAAAACCTGCGCTTTTCAGAACAGGAATGCAGTTCTGACGATTTTGACTCATGCACATTCAGAAACTGTACGTTTGAAGAATCATTCCTGCATAACTGCCAGTTCATCGAATGCAGGTTTTATGACTGTACAGTCCGCAACATGACATTCAAAAAATGCGTATTGCTCAACTGCGAATTCTACGGGTGCAACCTCATAGGCATAATCTGGGAAGATTTTACGGAAGGCGAGGCCACAGGCTTTGCTTCCCCGGTCGACAGAATGGAAAAATGCTTCTGCAAGTTCAACCAGTTCACCGGAATCAACTTTACCAAATTCAATTTCAAGCAGACACAGTTTGTTGAATGTACATTCATGCGTAGTAACTGCAGGGAAGCCGATTTTTCAAACTGTAACCTTGAGGGTACAGTTTTTACCGAATGCGAGCTATCAAAAGCTGATTTCCGTAATTCTCACGGATGGTCCATTCCACTAAGCTCAAACTCAGTTAAAGGGGCACAGTTTTCGTTTCCTGAAGTAGTAAATCTACTGCAGGGACTTGGAATTAAGTGGGAATAGATAAATCATTTTTCTTTAGAAATCAATTTTTGAATAATCTTCTCGTTGACAGGCAGGAAAATTCCAGCTACAGGTCCTACAAGAAAGGCACATATTATTGTACCAATGCCCAATGAACCTCCAAGAAAAAATCCCAGCAGAACAAATGTAAAATCAACTGCAATTCGAACAATGCTGAATTTCCATTTAGTCTTGTCACT
>JAZUKU010000098.1:0-4324 GCA_045643485.1 Treponema sp.
AGAATTACTTCGATTCCGGCTTTGTGCATTTCCTTAACGAAATACTTGAATTCATTTACGCTGCCGCCCGGGGATTTATCTTCTGCATAATCTGCTTTTGGTGCAAAGAATGAGACTGTGCTGTAGCCCCAGTAGTTTACCATGCGCTCGCCTGTTCTTGGATTTATGTTTGTGTTTTCGGCCTGATCAAATGCCTGTACTGGCAACAGTTCTACTGCGGTTACTCCAAGGTCCTTTAAGTACGGAATTTTTTCCGTAAAGCCTTTGTATGTTCCCTTGTTCTTTACGCCGCTTGTTACTGCTGCGGTATAGCCTTTAAGGTGTGCTTCGTAAATAATGCTGTCTTTCAGAGGTCGGTTAATCGGTTTGTCACCTTCCCAGTCGAATGTCGAATTGTCTACTACTACGCACTTTGGAAACTTACGCAGTTCCCTTCCGCTGAACAGCTCAAGGTCAGCCTTGTCAGTTGGCGTTTTGTATCCAGGCGGAAGGTTATAGAAAAGGCTTTCGTTTGTATATGCTTTTGTGCACGGGTCGTACAGCAGGTTGTTTACGTTAAAGCGGTGTCCGTTCTTTGGGTCAAACGGTCCGTCTACCTGATACAGATATAATGTTCCGGCTTTAAGTCCTTTTACAAAGATGTGCCAAATGTCACCTGTTCTGTTTTGTTCCGGATTAAATTCAATTACTTCGCATGGATTGCTGTCTTTAGCGTCTGCGTATATATTCAGGAATACTTTTGTTCCGTTTCGTGAAAATATTGAAAAATTTACGCCTTCTTCGGTAAGCTCGGCTCCAAGCGGTAACGGGCTTCCCGGCAATGTTTCATGCTGCATAATCTGTAATTATACAGAATTTACTGATGTTCTACTATATGGCAGAATATAAACACTTGTATTTGATATAGTAAAAATTAATAGTATAAAATTAATTGCGTATTAACAGAAAAAGACATACAATAGAAAAACTATTATTTAAACGATGCTTAATTCAGGAGCAAAAAAATGAAAACAGCAAAAGAAGTAATGGACTTCATTAAAAAAAATGATGTCCAGATGGTTGACTTTAAGATGGTCGACATTAACGGTCAGTTCCGCCACGTAACAATTCCTGCTACAAACTTTAGCGAAGACACAATGAAAGACGGTGTTGGTTTTGTTGCCTCTAACTACGGTTATGCTGTAGTTGAAAAGAGTGACATGGTATTCATTCCGGATCCGGAAACAGCAATGATTGATCCGTTCTGCGAAATCAAGACTCTTTCAATGACTGGTAACGCAATGATTATTGATTACCCGGAAAACCGCCCGCTCGCACAGTACCCAAGAAACATTGTTCTTGCAGCAGAAAAGTACATGAAGGACACTGGTATTGCAGACACAATGCTTATTCTTCCTGAATTTGAATTCTATCTTTTTGACAACGTAAACTGGAAGGTTAGCCACAATTCTATTGGTGTAGAAGTTGATTCTGACCAGGCTTCATGGAATACAGACGTTCAGGGTCAGGGTAATGTTATTGCTTTGCAGAAGTCATATCATATTGCAAAACCTTTGGACACAAGCTTTGAAATGAGAAGCGAAATGTGTCTTGAAATTGAAAAGACTGGTATTCCTGTAAAATATCATCATCCTGAAGTTGGTAGTGCCGGACAGTTTGAAATTGAACCTAAGCTTGGACAGATGTCTAAAATGGCTGACGGTACAATGAACATTAAATACATCATCCGCAATGTTGCAGCTAAATACGGAAAGACAGCTACATTCATGCCAAAGCCTGTGTACGGGGAAGCAGGAAGCGGTATGCACGTTCACATGCTTCTTTTGAAGAACGGTGAACCTGTTTTCAGCGACGACAACGGCTATTCTCATCTGAGCAAAACTGCACATTACTTTATGGGTGGACTTTTAAAACACATTGCATCTTTGTGTGCAATTACTAATCCTAGTACAAACAGCTTTAAGCGCCTTGTTCCAGGTTTTGAAGCTCCGGTTACAGTCGGATATGCTACATCAAACCGCTCTGCTGTAATCAGAATTCCGGCTTATGCCAAGACTCCTAACATGCGCCGCTTTGAATTGCGCAACCCTGACGCTACATGTAACCCATACTTTGCTTATGCTGCAATCCTTATGGCTGGTCTTGACGGTATCAAGAATCAGATTGATCCTCATGAAAACGGATGGGGTCCTTACGACATGAACCTGTTTGCCCTTTCTGATGAAGAAAAGGCTAAGCTTAAAGGTCTTCCAACATGTCTCGAAGATGCTCTTGCTGCTCTTGAAGCTGATCATGATTATCTTACAGAAGGCGGTGTATTCCCTGTTGAACTTCTCAACAACTTCATCAAGACAAAGAAAGCTGAAGTTGCTAAATTCAACGCAATTCCACATCCTGCTGAATTTGACCAGTACTACAACTGCTAGTTTTTTACAGGCCGTTTAAAATAGAAAAGACCGTGTCGGTTGAAGAAAACTTCAATTACGATACGGTCTTTTTTTTTGCAGTTAGCGCAGTATTTTGTCCAGAACATAATCCTTCTGGCGCCAGTTTTTGTCTACTTTTACCTGAAGGTCCAGGTCAACGCGGTAAGGGAAAATCTTACGGCATGCCTTAATGCTTTCAACACGGATTGCCTTAATCATTGAAGCGCCCTTGCCTATTACAATGCCTTTCTGGCTGTCTTTTTCTACGCAGATATATGCCCTTACCTTTAAGTGATTTGAGCCCTGCATGTGCATGTCTTCAATACTGATATAAATTGCGTGAGGAAGTTCCTGTGTCAAACGATTGATTGCCTGTTCGCGGATTATTTCGCTTATGCGGAATTCAACTTCCTGGTCGGTGTAATATTCTTCCGGATAAAGATGTGGTGCTTCCGGCGCAATGTCGTACAAAGCCTTTAATACTTCGTTAACGTTTATGTCATCCTTTGCGCTCATTTCCACAACATGATTCTGCGGAAAGTCAGGGAACATTCTGTTTACAAATGCGTGTGCATCCTGCGGTTTTGCAGAAGGGTCTTCCGTTTTGTTTATTGCAATTACAAGCTTTGACACAAACGGTTTTGCCATGTTTGCAATAAGTTCTTCTTCTTCGTTGTGATCCCTTGTTGAATCAATTATGTAAAGGATTGCGTCACTTTCTTCTATCTGGTCAGAAGCAATTTTTGTAAGCTTGAGGTTAAGTTTTTTGTCGCTAAGGTGAAGGCCCGGTGTGTCTACGAACACAAGCTGTCCGTACGAAGTATTTACGATTCCCTTAATTGCATTGCGTGTTGTCTGCGGTACTGATGAAACTATGCTTATTTTTTCACCGCTGGCTGTATTCAAAAAAGTTGATTTTCCTGCTGACGGGCGTCCTATTATGCTTACGAGTGCGGTCTTTGGTCCAACCGGTGGCTGTTCTTCGTATGCACTGTCTGCTTCGAATGCAGCCTTTTCTTCGTCAAAATATTCTTCGTTCTGATTTTCGTTCATAGGCAAAGTATATATGGTTTACGGTAAAAAAAAAGGCGCCTCTGTTAAAGAAGCGCTTTCTTACCGTATTAAATTACAGTCTATTTAAGGATAGAGAATCCAAGGTCCTTAATATCTTTTGCGAATGTAAGAACTGTATTCTTTGAACCAGCCATTGGAGTTGTTCCAAGACCAGGAATCTTAGCAAGAACAGAGTTTGGAACTGTGATGATATCACACTTGCAGCGGTCAGCTTCTACTACGTTGAAGAGTTCACGTGTTGAAGCCCAGAGAGACATTGTACCTGGCTTTGAGCGGCAGATCTTTGCTGTTTTTGTCATAACTGGAATTGGGTCAATACCAGAGTCAGCAAGGCGTCCTGCGAATACAGAAACGATGTTCTTTGTGTTTGGAGCAAATGCATCAACTGTAGCACGAACCTGTTTGAGTGTGAAGATTGCTGTTACGTTGAGCTGAATTCCTTCTGCTGAAAGTTTCTTGATAAGCGGAATAGTTGGTGTTCCGTCTGTAAGCATAATCGGGATCTTTACGAAAACATTTTTTCCAAGAGCAGCAATTACTTTTGCTTCTTTTTCCATTGTGTCAAAATCATCACCAAAAACTTCGAAGCTTAATGGTAAATCCGGAATTGCTTCTACTACTGATTTTGCGAAAGTAACATAGTCTGTTACACCTGCTTTCTTCATAAGACTTGGGTTTGTTGTGAAGCCCTTTACATAACCTTTTTTGTATTCTGCGATCATTGCATCTTTATCTGCACCGTCAGCATACAAAGCAACTTTAAGCTGTTTGAAAGTCATAATAATACCTCGAAAATATAGATAGGGGCATCTTAATAAGATGTG
>JAZUKU010000099.1:0-6470 GCA_045643485.1 Treponema sp.
GCGGCAAAAGGCCACAAAAAATAACTCATTTTAAAATCATCTTCAACTGTAAGTTCCGTGCGTCCAGTTCGGATAAAGCCCATTTTAAGATGATCCAGACTTGTGTATGGAAAATTATATTTTTCCAGAAGCTTTTGAGAAATTAAAGTTTTACCAACATGGCTTGAACCGCCAAGGAGGATTATCATCTTATACCTCTTATTTTAAGCTGCCACCTCATCATCATCGCAGGAAAATGTGTGAGCGGTGACAAAACTTTAATGCAGACAGTTCCACAGCTTACTTTTTGAGCCGTCTCTGTCTTGTTACTTCATACATCATGATTGAAGCAGCACAGCCTACGTTAAACGAAGTCGCATAAGATTTTTCGTCCATTGGGATTGTACACAAAATGTCGCAGTAATCTTTAAACGCTTTGTTCAATCCCATTGTTTCGTTACCAATCATCAAAATAAGCGGGCGGTTAAAATCAACTGTTTCAATAGGATTTTCCTTGTGAGCAGTTGAGCCTGCTACAAGAAGTTTTGGAAACTGTTTGCGGAGTTTATCTACATAAGCATATAAATCATTGTTATCTTCAATGCGGATTACAGGCATGTTGAAAAAAGAGCCCATTGCTGAAACAACAACATCAGGGTCGTAAAGGTCAACGGCATGTCCTGTCATAATAAGCATATCGGCACCAAGTGAATCACACGAACGGATTATTGTTCCAAGATTACCTTTGTTGGATGGTCTGTCAAACAGAACAATAAACGGTTTTTCAGAAAGAGGAACTGTATCAAGCTTGTCTTCACGCATTTCAATTATTGCCATAAGCTCGGAAGTATCTTCTTTGCCGCTTAAATCTTTCATCAACTGTGGAGTAAGTACAAAATTTTCCTGCGTCTTTTCAGAATTAATTGTATCGCGTGCCCAGTCAGAAAGATTATTCTTATCGTAAATAAATGATTTGATGTTCCATTTGTTTGCAACAGCTTCCTTTAAACTGCGTACACCTTCAACAAGGAATTCATTGTACTTGTAGCGCTTGTTTCTGTTTGTCTTAAGAACTTCAAATTTCTGGTAAGTACTGTCTTTTGCGACAATAAAAGTTTCTTTCATACGGGCCTCGCTTAGAGTATAACAATTCAGGTTATTTATTGCTACATTTTTACTGAATTACTTGATATAAGTTCAAACTATATTTAATATAATTATTATAAGCAGTAATTATATTTTAAAAACTGAATCAAGAGGCTTTTATGATAACGGATTTAAATCTTTTAAAAATATTCTACACTGTTGCAAACACAGGTTCCATTTCTTCTGCTGCAGAAGAACTTCATGTTTCACAACCGGCAATAAGTCAGCACATAAAGAATCTTGAAAGTCAGGCGGGATTTGAACTTTTTATCCGTAACAAAAAGGGCGTAAAGCTTACCGCAGAAGCAGAAGCAATTTTTACTTACTGCAAATCAATTTTCAATCAGGTTGAAACTCTTAACCAGACACTTACTGACATTACTTCGCTGGACACAGGCATTTTGAAAATAGGTGCTTCTGACACAATCTGCAAATATTATTTAATCGACAAGCTTAAGGGCTTCGAAAAACTTTATCCGGGAATACGCTACCGTGTAACAAACTGCACTACAAGCGAATCACTTCAGCTTTTAAAAAACAAAGACGTAGACATTGCGTTTGTACATGCACCTGTTTACGACAAGGATTTTACTTTTCAGGAATGTCTTTCGCTCGAAGATTATTTTGTCTGCGCAAAAGATTTTGACTGTTCAAAAATAAAGCATCTTTCAGACTTAACAAAATACCGTACTCTGTTGCTCGAAGAAAGCAGTCACTCGCGTCAGGAACTTGATGCTAACCTTCTGCGTTACGGCGTTCAGTTAAAGCCAAAATTTGAACTTGCCTCTTTGGATTTACTTATTGAATTCTGCAAAAAGAACATGGGAATAATCTGTGTTTCAAAGCAGTACATCCTTTCTGAATTAAAGAACAAGGAACTTAAAATAATAAAACTGCCGGAAAAACTGGACAAGCGTACAATTTCTCTGGCAGTTGATAATGAATACGTTTCAAACGCAGCAAGAAAATTTGTTGAGTTTGTAAAAAAGTAATTTACTCAAGGTTGAGCTTAATCTGGAATACAGCATATGTTACTGCAAAATATACAGCAGTAAATGCAGCCTGAATCCAGAATGTAATGTTCATGTTTCTTGTAAAGTAATATCCCCAGTTTTCAATAGCGCTGTTAAGTTCAGGCATTGAAATGAATGAAAATACTTTTGCATTAAGTACAACGAACAGCACAACAAGTACTACTTTTACAATACCTCTGTCTTTCTTAACAAGATGAGCAATTGCGTTAACGGCAAAGATAAGGGAAATTACATAAAGTGAAAGTACAGCAAAGTTTGTCGTTATCATTAAAGCTAATCTTCCAAAAGAAAGATTCTGTTTTGCAAGCATATCGCTCAGTTCGGCCATACCTTCCTGAACTTCCTGTATACTGAAGAATCCTCTTAAATCGAATTTGATGAAGCACAATGCAGAAGAAGCAGCGAGTACAATTACGCATGCAATAATCCACAAGAAGCTCATGATGAATCTTCCCCACAGATGTTCACCGATTGTTACAGGCAGTGAAAGATTTAAATAAGCTTCTTCACCAAGCATACTGTTCTTAAAGCGGCGTGCAATCGTAACAATTGTAATTACAATTACTACTGTGTTGAAAATAGAAAGTGCAAAAACAAGAATGCCAGGAAGCAGCTGTTTTAATATTTCAAGATCTTCTGTTGAATTAATGATTACTTCATGACTTCCTTCCGTAAAGAATTCATTGATTATATTTGTGTTTACAGAAAGGCCTGTAATAAGTCCAAGCACAAGAAGAATCAAATATAACGGCAGAAGTTTTTTTGATGAATGAAGGAATTCATATTTTATTACTTTTCCAATAGCAGGAAACGGATTTCTAATTTTTTTGTCTTCCATAATTTTTCTCCTTAACAGATTAAGTTACAGCCCGCACTTAGCAGCGGAATTCTTCGCGGAACAAAGCATCAATTGATTTGCCCGTCTGTTCGCGGATGTCATCTACATCACCCTGACGTACAATGCGTCCTTCCTTTAAGAAAACGACATGATTCAAAACAGATTCTACGTCTGCAATAAGGTGTGTCGAAATAAGAACTGTAGCATTTTCGCTGTAGTTACCGATTATCGTATTCAAGATGTAATCGCGTGCAGCTGGATCTACACCGCCAATCGGTTCGTCCAGAAGATAAAGCTGAACGTCGCGGCACATTGTTGTAATAAGCTGTACTTTTTCCTTTGTACCTTTAGACATTGTCTTAAGCTTGTCTTTTGGTTCAATGCGCAGATCCTTTAACATATCAAGTGCTTTTTCTTTCTTGAAGTTACTGAAAAAATCATCGAGCATTGACATAAGGTCATATACGTTCATCCAGTCGTTCAGATAAACTTTGTCTGACTGATATGCAACAAGGTCTTTTGTTTCTGCGGAAGGCTTTTGTCCAAGTACAAGAACTTCACCTGATGTAGGTTTTAAAAGTCCTGTTGAAAGCTTGAGCATTGTTGTCTTACCGCTGCCGTTTGGTCCAAGAAGGCCTACAATCGAACCATGCGGAATCTTTAAGTCTACGGAATCAAGCGCTTTTTTTGAACCGTATGTTTTTGTCAATTTATTTAATTCTAAAACTGAATCCATCTGTTTCTCCTTTAACATCAGTTTTTGTACATCATTCATTATTCAGAAATCTGTTTGATTAATTTAAGTACTACACTTTTTTCAAAGCCAAGTGACTTCATTCTTTCAAGAAATGCTTCAATTTCTTTCTGCGCAAGTTCTTCTTTCATTGCTGCAATCATTTCCTTATCGTCTGTAATGAATCTGCCGGAAGTACGTTCCGTTCGAACCAAACCAATTCTTTCCAGTTCGGAAAGTGCCTTTTGCATTGTGTTAGGGTTAACCTTTGCTTCTACTGCAAGGTCTCTTACTGAATCAAGTCGTGCTCCTTCAGCAAGTTCCCCTGAAACAATTTTTGCCTTAAACACTTCCATAAGCTGAAGGTAAATTGGCTTATCGTTTGTAAAGTTATAATCCATAAAACCTCCACCGGACAGCAGAACAGCTGCAGTCTGCCCTACCGTCACTCTCCTTTTTGTTTCTCTTCTTTCCCCCTAATAAAGTTCCTTTTGTATACTTGTATTAAGTGCTTAATACAGTAATACTATAATACAACCACTTTGTCAACATTTTTTACGAAAAAAGTTTTGTATACTTGAAAGAAATAAAACTTAAACTTTAATGACTTTTTCATACAAAAAATATAAGATACACGCATGAAAATAAAAGGGTTTTACAGAACTTTATTTACAATCGCCATACCTATAACACTGCAGAATATGCTCCAGACATTCATCAATATGCTGGACACAATAATGATTGGCCGTTTGGGCGCAGTAGAAATTGCTGCTGTCGGACTTGGCAACCAGGTGTTCTTTCTGCAGACTATGATTCTGTTTGGAATTACTTCAGGCGGTTCTGTATTCATTGCGCAGTACTGGGGAAAAAATGACCGCGAAGGAATAAAAAGATCACTTGGCATAATGCTGTTTCTTTCGCTGACTGTTTCTACTCTTTTTACAATTGCATGCCTTGCTGTTCCGGAATTCATAATCAGCTGTTATTCACCGGATCCGGCTGTTATCAAAGTTGGTGCTGAATATTTGCGTGTCGTATGTTTAAGTTACATTGTTACCGCAATAAGCAGTGCATTTGTTCTTGCATTCCGCAGTACTGAACACGTTAAGCTTCCTCTTTTTACAACTGCATGTTCTCTTGTTATAAACCTTACGTTCAACTACGTATTCATTTTTGTTTTCAAATGGGACGTAAAAGGTGCTGCCCTTGCTACAGTAATTTCGCGTGTTGTTGAAGTGCTTATTATTTTAGGCTGGTCGTACGCAAAGAAGTATGAAGCATGCGGTAAGCTCAGGGAATATTTTTCTTTCGACAGAAGTTTTGTTGCGCGTTTCGTTAAGATAGCACTTCCTGTAATGATTAACGAAAGCCTGTGGGGTCTTGGCATAAGCGTACAGAATTCAATCTTTGCACATGCGGGAACAGATGCAATTACTGCTTACAACATTACGTCTACAATCAGTCAGCTTACGTGGGTATTTTTCATTGGTCTTGGAAACGGAATTGGTGTAATCATTGGAAAATTCATTGGTGCCGGCGAACAGGAAAAAGCACGGATGTATGCAAAGCGTTCAGTATGGTTCATGCCGACAATGGGCCTGTGCATAGGAAGCCTTCTTCTTCCTCTTTCCAAACTGCTGCCGTTTTTCTTTAACGTAAGCCCGGACATTATTTCTTCTGCGGCAAAGATGCTTTTTGTACTCATGCTCTGCTATCCGTTTAATGCTTCAAACATGAACTGGGTTGTAGGCATTTGCAGAAGCGGCGGTGACACAATTTTTGCTGCCGTTGCTGAAATAATATGCTTGTGGTGCATTTCAATTCCTCTTGGTGCGTGTGCAGCATTTGTGTGGAAGCTTGAGCCTGTTTTCATTTATGCTTGTCTGCAGACGGAACAGGTTATCAAGACATTCATTGGTGACACAAGAGTACTGAGCGGAAAATGGCTTCATGACGTTACGAAAAAATAATTGTTAACAGAAGGAATATTATCTCCAGACAGGGAGGCATAAATTGATAAGCAGAAAATGTTTTACAAGTGCATTTAAAACTACAGTACCAATAATGCTCGGTTACTTAACATGCGGTCTTGCTTACGGACTCATTGTAATCAACGCAGGATATCCGTGGTATCTTGCAACAATCATGTCTCTGTTTATGTTTGCAGGAGCAGCTCAGTTCGCAGCAATTCCTTTGTTTGCAGCAAACACTCCTCTCCCGGTAATTCTGATTACCGAAGCGCTTTTGAATATACGCCATATTGTTTACGGTCTGCCTCTTCTTTCACAGTTCAAGCAGTGCGGTAAACGAAAGCCGTATTTGATTTACGGTTTGACTGACGAAACATGGTCTCTTCTTATTACAGCAAAAGTTCCGGACGGCATTCCGTTAAGCGATTACTTTACGACAATTACTTTACTCGATCATTTTTACTGGGTAGCAGGAAGTACACTTGGTGCGCTCATAGGCTTTTTGATTCCGTTTGATTTAACCGGCGTTGATTTTGCACTTACGGCATTGTTTGCAGTTTTAACAATCGATCAGTTTTCTAAATTCTTTAAGGAGGGCGCAAAATGAGTTTAACAAAAGCATTGATTACTGTAGCACTTCTTTCGGTAATAATTTTCTGCGAGCGTCTTTTTCCATTCGTAATATTCAGCAAAAGGGCTCCGGGAAAACTGCTGCACTTTTTTGAACGATACATTCCTCCTGTCGTAATGCTTGCTCTTCTTGTTTACAG
>JAZUKU010000100.1:0-25219 GCA_045643485.1 Treponema sp.
GAGAAAGGCTGTCGGTCCTGACATGGGTGTTAAGGCAAGCGGCGGAATTCATTCCTATGATGAAGCAATTGCGCTTATCAATGCCGGTGCTACAAGAATCGGTGCTTCTGCCGGTGTAAAAATCCTCGAAGGGTGTAATTAATTTTTTTTAACTTAGGGGTCTGTTCCCACAATCAGCAATTTCTTACAAAAAAAAACTCCGGCGTAACAACCGGAGTTTTTTTTTAGCATTTATTTCCTTTTGCTAAGGAATTAAATCTTTGCAGCCTTAATTTCCTTAACAGTATAGCTGTACTGGTGTTCATTGATTACGAAGTCAAGCTTTTCGCCTGCCTTTGCATCAAGAATTGCATTGCCGAATGGTGAAAGGTAAGAAATGATTCCCTTTTCAGGATCACTTTCCCAAGGTCCAAAGATAGAGAATTCTTCGTCCTTGTTTTCAATTTCGTTGTGAAGTACTGCTGTTGTACCGTAAGAAACAACTGATGTCGTAAGAGTTGTTGGGTCGAAGATAACAGCACGGTCAATTTCTTCCTTAAGTCTCTTGAGTGTAACGTTGAGCATGTGCTGCTTTTCCTTAGCTGCAGAATATTCAGCATTTTCCTTAAGGTCTCCCTTGGCTCTTGCATCACTGACTTCAATAGCATTTGCCGGAATCTGAACTTTTTCAATGTCTTCAACCTGAGCTTTCTTAACTTCAAGCATTGCTGCAGTAACCATAAGGCCTTTTGGAGCTTCCTGCTTGTTTTCTGTTTCCTGGAACTTGAAGTCCTTGAACTTACCGAGAATACCGCTTCTAAGACGTGCCTTGTAGCTTGAGTCAAGATCCTTAACGTCATTAACCATTGTGTAAAGGCGTGTACATGTTTCTGGTCCGTTTTCAAGCATATATTCAAGAAGAAGGTTGTCCTTGTCACCAAAGAGAAGTGCACATGCATTCTTGATTATTTTCTTATTGTCTGTAGTGTTTACGTGATTGTTGATTTCGCGGTAACACTGAGAAATTATGTTGATTAATGAAACAAGCTGCTGTTCATAAGCAATGTCTGCTTCCTTGAACCATTCTTCTTCGCGGCATTCCTTGAACATATAGATTGCTGCTTCACGGTAATCGCGGAAGTTTTCAAAGCATTCGCGTGCAAATGCCTGAAGCTTGTCTGTCTTGCCGGCCTTGATGAGTGTTGTAATAAGTTCTGCCTTGAGTACTGTAGGGAAGAGGCGTAAATACTGAACGTCCCAGTCAGGAAGCAAGCGGATGTTGGCAATGAAGTCTTCGCGCAAAGTTGTATTCTTTGTGTCCTTGAGAAGAAGGTACATTTCGCGAGGGTTTGCAATTTCGCCGTAAAGTTCAGCAAATGTAAATTTAGCAGGTGAAGTGAAGCTTGAAATTTCCTTGCATACTTTCTGAACGAGAAGGTATGAAGCAACAACAAGTTCGTTTACGTTTGTGAATGACTTGAGGTATCCAGTAAAGTATCCGAACATGTCTGTAAACAATTCATCTGTCTTGTCTGTTTCGTCATCGTTAAGGTAGCGGTTGAAGATGTCGATTCTTGCAAAGAACTGCTTTTCTGCCTTGAATTCATTTGCAAGCTTTTCTTCAGGACTTACTTCATGATCGCGTACGATGTATACGTTGATGTCACTTGGTGAAACACCGAATGTAGAATCTGTAGCGAGAATCTTCTGAGCGGCACTGTGCCAGCTTGTCCATTCACCTGGTGTAAGTACAGAAGGTACAAGTTCAGCCTTGATTCTCTTGTCGTCACAGCCGTTTTCAAAACTCTTGATGATTGTCTTGAGTGCCCAAGTCTTGTCGTCCTTTACCATCTTTGCAAGTTCTTCTCTTGTCTTTCTGGCTTTAAGAACCCAGATATGGTCTTTTGGAAGAGGCTGGAGTGCACTTACTGCCATCTTGAGTGATATTTCGTGAACGCCCTTTTTCTTACCGAAGTTTATTGTGAGCATGTCGCCCTGAACCTTGCGGATAATACCAACACCCCATGAGCGGTGGAATACAAAGTTCTTTGCATCGAATGCAATGTGTTTTTCAAAGTCACTGATAGCTTCGAAAATATTGCGGAAAGACTGTGTAAGGTTTGAAGAACGGATGTAATCTTCAAGATGAACGTGGTCAGCATATTTTCCGCGGAAACAGTCAACGATTTCCTTGCGTGCCCAGAAATCCTTGCTGTCGATTGTAAGGATGAGCTTAAGGATGTCAATTGCAATGTCCCATTTAGCTGTATCCTTGTAGTACTGGTAAAGTTCCTGCATGAGGAGTGCGCTCTTGTCTTCGCTGATTCCTTTTGCAATCTTGCGCTGAACAAGAAGGAAGAAGTCAATTTCTTCTGGAATGAGAGAAACAAGCTTTGACCACATTTCCTTTACTGCATTTACGTTCTTTGCGCTTACATAGCGGAGGAGAGCCTTTTTGTAATAGCTGATTGCAGCTTCTGAATTAGACTGTTCTTCATAGCGTTCAGCAAGAATCTTTGCTATGTCAGCTTCTTCAAAGTCAATCTTTACAATCTTTTCGTAAAGATCCCAGATTTTGTTGTCATTTGTAGATTTGTAGAAGTCAGCAAGCTTTCTTAATGCAAATTTGTTTGAAGGATCGTCATCAAGAATAGACTGACACATGTTTTCAACAAGCTGTTCCTTGTGGTTCTTTTCAAATATTTCAATGAGTGAAACAAGTGCGCTGTTATCAAGTGTTCCTTTGCCAAGAGCAATCATGCCTGAAAGATAAAGCGAAATGATGCTGTCATTTGTGTGGCTCAACTGTTCGTCACAGATTGCCTTTACTTCATCTTCACAATTTTCTTCACGGGCTGCCTTTACGATGGCTGCCAGTTCATTGAGGCTGTTTGTTGTGTAATTGCTGATTGTAGCACGAGTCCATGTTTCTTCCTTAACCATATCCTGGACTTTCTTCACAAGTTCTTCAGACATTGAATACTCCTAAAAATAATAAAAAATAATTACAAGTTCCTTTTGCGGAACTGATTTTATAAAACTCCCGAAGGCTTATTTTACATAAATTTCGTAAACTGCCGGATCAAGTATCTTAATCTTAAGCAGCACTTCATTTATTTTCTGAACACTCTCTTTGATCATCATGTAATGATCTATAAGCCAGAAATAAAGATTCAAAAGACGGGGAGTAATGACTGTACTGTCATTTTTTGGGTCTTTCAATTCATTTTCCCTGGCGTATATTTCCTGCCTGATTTTTCCAGATTCAAGTGACCGCAGTTCACGGGTAACGTTGAAAACACCGTAAATCTTGCCGTAAACCGGTATCCATTCAGAAAGGGCTTTTCCTGAATAGCCTTTTTTTTCAACTTGTTCCTTAAGCAGTACAAGTAAAGGCGAATCAAGGAAACTTAAGTCAATTTTCTGTGCGTCAATGAAAAATGCTTCCCTGAACAGAACCTTAGCCATTTTGTCTTCACCGCAGAGAGCGTAACAGTCGGCCATTTCTGCAAGAACGGGTGCATTTCCCGGTAAAAGTTCGTTTGCCTTTGATAAACAGGCAAGTCCCTTTTCGTAGGACCCAAGCTTTTTGTAGCAGAGTCCTGTTTTCCGGTAAGTTTCTGCTTTTGTCTGGGGATTCGAATCGTCAAGCTGCTGGCTGTAAGCCTTCAAAGCATGTGAAAAAACAGCTTTTTTGAAGATATAAACAGTTTTTTCAGAACGATTTTCATCTTTCTGAAGTAGTTGTTCGAATCGTTTCCAATGAGTAACAAGGCATTCACCCTGTTCAAAAAAATCAAGTCTGGAAAGACTTTCGTATGGTTCAAGCCAGAAAGAGCAGCATGATATGAAGAAAACAAGGTCAAGGTCTTCCAGGTTGGAAGTAAGTGCATCTTCAAGAAGTTCCTTTGCTTCCAACGGCTTTCCTGCCTCAATTAATTCATATCCCTTAGCAATAGCCGAATCTGACTGAATACCCATATATTCATTATACAAATATGCAAAAAAGTGTCAATGTACGAATTTACTGAAAAAAAGCAAACTTTATAATCTAATTGCAGAAAAATGTCAATACCCTCTGTGAAAAATAAAATTTTATTATTCGACGGGGAATTTAAAAACAGCCTTAAAACAGTCATAAAGGGTTACAATGTTTACATATAGTAGAATTTCGTGTATTATAGAATAATAATGAAAACTCCATGTTTATCACCATCATTGCTATCAGCTGATTTTGCGAATTTAGGGTCAGCTTTAAGTCTCATTAAGAAAAGCGGCGCAGAAGCCGTTCATATTGACGTAATGGACGGACATTTCGTTCCGCCTGTTTCTTACGGTCAGCCAGTCGTTAAATCAATAAGAAAATGTTCAGACCTTATGTTTGACGTACACCTTATGGTGGAAAAGCCTGAAAACTGCATCGAAAGCTTTGCAGAAAGCGGTGCTGACTGGATTACATTCCATGAAGAAGCAACTGATCATGCAGATTTCTGCATTAACAAAATACATTCCCTTGGCAAAAAGGCTGGCATTGCAATAAATCCTGCAACTCCGGTAAGTGCTCTCGAAAGAATACTTCCTCTTGTAGATTTAGTGCTTGTAATGACCGTAAACCCGGGCTGGGGCGGACAGAAGATTATTCCTTACTGCGTTGATAAGGTAAGGGAACTTGTCCTTAAGAGAAAGGAGCTTTCTGCAGGATACCTTATTTCTGTAGACGGTGGAATCAATTCTAATACTGTAAATGATGTTCTTGAAGCCGGTACTGATATCGTCGTATCAGGTTCATCCTTCTTCAGTGGAGAACTCAAATGGAAAGGAAAGGAATGAAGAAACGCTGTTTTTGCAAAAAAATAATTATTCTGGCATCTGTATTCATGCTGTTTTCAATAATGCCTCTTACGGCAGCTTCATCTTACGGAAGCTCTCAGGCTCTTGTGGAAGGGCTTGAAGCCTATAAATCAGGTGACTGGACTGGAGCCGTTTTCCTGTTGAGAAGGGCAGTTTCATCTTCCGAAAATGCTACTGCAGACAATTACTATATGCTCATAATGAGTGAAATGTATGCAGGAGATTATGTTGCTGCAGAAAAAGACTGCAGGTATTTCCTTGCAAATTTCAATGAGCCTTCACTTAAGGCTTTTGTTACATATCAGCGTGGAAGGACTCTTCATTATCTTGGTAAAAATGATGAAGCCGTTAACATACTGAGCGATTTCTGTCATCAGAATCCTGACAACGAAATGTATGCTTCTGCATTGTACTGGCTCGCTGAATGTTTCTATGATGATTACAATTATGATACTGCAAGAACGCTTTATGAACGCGTAGTTACTGAGTTTTCAGAAGACGCAAAGGCTTCCGAAGCAGAATATAAGCTTGAAATGATTTCACAGCGCGAACGGGAACAGAAGCTTCTTTATCTTCTTAAAATGACAGGGGAAGAATATTTAAGCGCAAGGGAAAATTACGAAAAGCAGCTTAAGCAGTATGAATCAGAAGACCTTCAGAGCTTAAGGAGACAGCTTCAGGTTGCAAATGACAGAATTGCCGAACTTGAAGCAGCAGCTTCTGAAACTGTACAGGCTGCAAAATATACGGAAAAAATACCTGTTAAAGATCCTGAAGTGCTTTCATTAAAGAATAAAGCCCTTCAGCTTCAGATGCTTTTGGACAAACAGACAGGAACTGGAAAGTGAGGGGTTAGATGAGGAAAATTATTTACAAAGCATTGCTTGTTTTTGTTTCTCTGCTTTTATTGAGCTGTACTTCAGTAAGGAATTCACCTTCTGTTTCTGACGGCAGTGATGGATTCTGCGGGATGAGCAGCATTTCGGAAAAAAATTCAAAGAATGAAAAAAAGTCAAAAAAGAAAAAGATAAAGAAAGTTGAATCAGAAAAACCTGAAGCAGAAGAAGCTGAACCTGCAGACAATTATCCGGAAACAATAGAAGAACCTGAGCCTGAACAGCCTGCAGAAAAGAAAGAAGAATTCATTAAGGATACTTCAGAAGACCCTGTTGCAATGGAAGAAACTATTACGGAAGAATCTTTTGAGGAAAATCCTGAAGAAGAACTGATTGATGATGGTCCGACTTTGGAAGAACCCGTACTTCTTGAAGAACCAATAAAGGAAACAAGATACGAAAGGGCTCTCCGTAAGGCAAAGGAAAAAGAAGATAAAAAACGAAGGAAGGCTGAAGAAAAAAAGGCCAAACATCAGAAAAAAGATGTGTACACAGGATGGGTATACGTTCCAAAAAGAAACGTAAAGGTAGAGAAGGGAGACATTTTTCTTACTTTACGCGGCGGTTCAGGAACATTCGGTATTTATGCAGTTCCTGAAACAGGAAGCAGAAGGCCTCTCCTTACGACATCAGATGATTTTGCATCATCATTTTTCTCTGTCCGCGCAGGAAGGCAGGAATATCAGCTTAACAGGGAATCCGGTGTAAAATGCGAAGCCCGTGAAACTGATTACGGGGCTCAGCTTGCATATAAGGTAAAGAATAAATTCCAGTTTGTAGCAGACTTCAGCTTAATGCCGTCAATTGCTACTTCGTCAAGAATAGATGTAATACGTGTTACTCTGTATACGACAAACTTAAGCAGGAATACACAGTCGTTTGCCGTAAAGGGTGTATTTGATACAATGCTTGGTGAAAATACATACCAGCATTTTTCTACTGCAGCACGTTCAAAAATAAATTCAGAAACTCAGTTTACTGATATGTCTATTGATAAATGGGTCCGTTCTTCAAATGACAAGGCTTCAATTCAGTTCCTTCTTAACGGAAAGGGAATTACAAAACCAAAATCAGTAACACTTGCCAACAAGGATATCCTTTCTGCACAGGCTGACTGGGAAGTTTCTGCAAAAGACCAGAGAAGCTTCAGTTCCGTCCTTGCATACAATAATTCTGCACTTGGCATTAACTGGAAGACTTCTTATCTTGATCCGCTTAAAACAGATGTAATTACATTCTATATTTCAGTAGCAACTGATGACCGTGAACCTGCAGGCCGTGAATTCATTACAAATCTTGAAAAGGGCAAGACTGCACTTCCTTCAGCATTGCCGGAATCAGCAGTGTTGTCTGATGTAGCTTCTCTTGCAGTTGAAGTTACTCCTGAAGAAACAGCTACGGAATATCATGATAACATGCCAGCTATTTCCGGAGACCTGAATGCTGTTTCAGTTTCAGCAGTTGATGAAAACATTATCTTACCGTCAGATTCAGAAAAATCAGACGGACTTGTTTCTGCCGAACCGGTAAATCTTTCTGAAGGCAGTGAAGAACCTGTTGATTCTGCAAGACTTGTTTCTGATTCTGCAGTTACACCTAAGCCTGTTGAAAAACAGTATGATCCTGAATACATACAGGACCTTCTTGACAGAATTGCTGAACTTGAAAATGATACGGCCCTTATTGACCGCGCAGAAATAGACAGGCTTAATGCTGAACTTGATGTAATACTTTCTCAACTCAGGAGTATGGAATAAAAAATGAGCCGCTCAGTTCTTGATTCAGCACATATGCTTTTAAAGCGCAGAAAATTCTCCCTTGCAATAAACATTCTCGAATCAAATGCAGAAATATACGAAGAAGATTTTGACTATTACATTACTCTTGGAACAGCATGCCTTTATGTAGGTGATGCAGGTTCAGCTGCATCGTATTTCGGCAGGGCAAGGGAAATAAAGCTTACCGACACGAACCTTCTTCTTGGACAGGCAGCAATTTTCCTTCGCCGAGGAGACACTGAAAGGGCAATACAGTATTATCTTGAAATACTTGAAAATGATCCGTCAAATTCTACTGCAAAGGAAGCAATGGAATTCATCCGTACTCACGGCGAATATACTGAAATATGTAAATATGTAGACAACGGAAAAATCTGCCGTTTTTATCCGCCGCTTGGTGTTAACCCTGATGTAATAAGAAACATAATTCTTGCCACAGTTGCAGCATGCATAATAATTGTTACAGCAGCACGCTTTATTCCTAAGCCAAGGCACAGTTCTATAGGCCCTCGTGCTAATCTTGAAAAGCTTGAGCTTACTTCAGATGAACACAGGAATCCTCAGGAAAAGGATTTGTCAGGAACTGTAGTCCAGTATATCCTGAGCGACGAACAGATAAACAAATGTTACGAAAACGCAATGCAGTATTTCCAGGACAAGCGTGACAATGCGTGTCTTGTGGAAATAAACAGGCTTTTGAACAGCAATGCATCTTTTTCAATAAAGCAGAAGTCAAATGTACTTAAGTCATACCTTGCTGAACCTACTTTTGATTCTCTTGTTGACAATTATACATATACTCAGGTTGCAAATGATCCGCTCCTTTACCTTGATGCATGGGTTGTCTGGTCAGGACGCGTTTCAAATGCAGAAGAACTTGCAAACGGTGCGTGGAGATGCGACCTGCTTGTAGGTTACGAAAACATGAAGACCGTAGAAGGAATTGTTCCGCTTACTTTTGATCCTGCTCCTGTTCCATCAATTGACGGTGAAAGGGCTGTACAGGTTCTTGCTCAGATTACACTTGATTCAGGACGCATTTCGCTCAAGGGAAAATCTGTTTACCAGCCTTTAATGGGAAAAGAATTGCCAAAAAGGCAATAAGAATATATAGTATTTAAAAGAATTTTCAAAAAAAATTTCGTTTTTGCGTAAATTTTTGGTTAAAAATGAAATTCAGCGCCTATATATAAGTGACAGTCCTGTGACTGAAACAAAGGGAGGAAAAAGGTGGCTAAAATGACAGAAAAAGAAGTTCCGGTTGAAATGTCGGAAAAACTCAAGGCTCTTGAAGCAGCACGTCTTCAGATTGAAAAACAGTATGGTACCGGTTCGCTCATGAAGCTTGGCACAAAAGCTGACACGACAGGTATCGATGTTGTTCCTTCAGGCTCAATCCTTCTTGATGAAGCATTGGGTGTAGGAGGTTACCCGCGCGGCCGTATTATCGAAATGTACGGACCGGAAAGTTCCGGTAAGACAACACTCGCTCTTCATGCAGTTGCAGAAGCTCAGAAGCTTGGCGGCATTGCAGCATTCATTGATGCTGAACATGCACTTGATCCGGTTTACGCAAAAAATCTTGGTGTAAATATTGACGAACTGTGGGTATCACAGCCAGACACTGGTGAACAGGCACTTGAAATCTGCGAAAACCTCGTACGCTCTGGTGCAGTAGATATTATCGTAGTTGACTCAGTTGCAGCCTTAACTCCTCAGAAGGAAATTGAAGGCGAAATGGGTGACAGTGTAATGGGTCTTCAGGCAAGACTCATGAGTCAGGCACTTAGAAAACTTACGGCAATTGTAGGCAAGAGCAAATGTATTGTTGTATTCATCAACCAGATCCGTATGAAGATCGGCGTAATGTTCGGTAATCCTGAAACAACAACTGGCGGTAATGCACTTAAGTTCTATTCTTCAGTACGTCTCGAAATCCGCAGAATCGAATCAATCGACGGTAAGGGCGATGAAGAAGCAGTAGGAAACAGGGTAAGGGTTAAGATTGTAAAGAATAAGGTAGCAGCTCCGTTCAGAAAGGTAGAGCTCGACATTTACTTTGGAAAGGGCGTTTCTGCTTCAGCTTCAATCCTTGATTCAGCAGTTAAGCACGGACTCATTGACAAGAGGGGTGCATGGTATACAAGAGGCGAAGAAAAAGTTGGTCAGGGTAAGGAAAATGCAGTTAACTTCATCGAAAGCAATCCTGACTACAGAATCCAGCTTGAACATACATTACGCAACCAGCTGTTCCCGGGACAGGTACTCCGCACAAAAGAAGGCGAAGTTGTTACCGATGAACAGATTAAGGCTTACGAAAAGGAAATGCGTGCCAAGGGTGTAGGCGTCGGTAATCTCCCAACTGATGCTGTTCCTGAAAAAGCACCTGCAGCTCCTGCCGCTCCTGCTGCAAAAGCAGAAGAAAAGCCTGCTGCAAAGTCAAAGACATCATCTCTGGCAAAAGCAGCTGCCTCTGACAAACCTGTTCCAGAGGAATTGTTCTAGCTATGACACAAGCAGTACTGGGCCTTGGCTCCAACAGGAATTTCAACGGTTTGACACCTGTGGAACTTCTTGCAAAGGCCTGTGCTGCCTTGACAGATATTCTGCATGAGCCTGTATTTTCCTGTGTTTACAGGACAGGCGCCATGTACGTAACAGACCAGGACGACTTTTACAATATGGCTGTTCTGGGAACATTTGATGGCACTGAGCATGAGCTGCTTGAAGCCATTCATTGTGTAGAAAATACATTTGGCCGTGACCGCAGCAAGGAATTCCGTAACGGGCCGCGTCCACTTGATATAGACATAGAGCTTTTTGGTGACAAAACCGTAAATGAAGCTGATCTGGTTATACCGCATGAACGTTTAAAGGAAAGGGCGTTCGTGTTAAAACCAATGGTGCAGATTTTACGTTTTTCTGCCGATGATAGAAATAAGGAACGTGCGCTCAAAGCCGCAGAATGGCTTTCTGAATACGAGCCATTTCTGGAAACGGTAAAAAATCAGAAGATAGAACTTGTTTCTGACATCGATTTTGCTGAAATGCTCAAAAAATAATGCACGATTCCATTTAGGAAGGCATATATTATGGAACACAATGAAACTTTTGCTCAGACAACACTTGCTCTCGATGAAGATACACCTTCACAGAAACCGCAGCGCAAATTTACTGCCGGTCAGTTCGAAGGACCTCTTGATTTACTCTGGAGCCTTATCCGCGAAAATAAAATAAATATTTACGATATCCCTATTGCTGACATAACGGAACAGTTTCTTGACTACCTTGATTATGCCGTTCAGCTTGACCTTCAGGACTTAAGTGAATTCTACAGCTGGGCAAGCAAACTGGTTCTTATCAAAAGCCGCATGCTCCTGCCGGTAGAAGTTGCCTACGATGACGACGAAAGCATGGAAGATCCTCGTCAGGAACTTGTAGACAAGCTTATCGAATACCAGCGCTTTAAAAAACTTTCTGCCCTTATGGAAGAACAGGAAGAACAGAGCGAATGGAGCTTTGAACGCAAACAGATTGAAAGAGTACTTCCTTTTGAAGAAGAAGGCCTTTGGGAAAAAATGGATACATGGACACTTTTACAGGATATGCAGAAGATTTTCCGCAACCTTACAAACGTAAATCCTGACGAAAGAATCCTTAACATGAACGAAGAAATCTCCGTAAATGAAAAAATTACGCTTATGAGCGAGCTTCTCGAGAAAAAAGGGGAGTGTATGTTTACGGAACTTATCACCAGACCGGGAAATGAACTTGACGTAATATGTGCTTTTATGGCAATTTTAGAGGCAGTAAAATTCAAAATGGCAGATATTTTACAGAACCGAATGTTTGGAGATATTAAAATATGCAGGAAGAAAGAAGCAGCATAGAAAATACTGCTGACCAGAAGGTTGAAGCACCTGTTGCAGAAAATACCAAAAAGCAGAAAAAAGCCTCTAAGAAAAAGGAACCAAAAATTCCTACAGTAAACGAAATTGTAGAAAAGGAAGAGGCATTGGCAGCCGGCCAGAAAGAATCACGTTCACAGGAAGCAGATACGGCTGCAGAAAAGCCTGAAGTTACGGAAGAAAAGGCACCTGTTGCAGAAGAAGTTTCTGTAAAAGAAGAAAAAGCTCCGGTAACTGAAGAAAACACAGAAGCAGAGCCGGCTCCGGTAACAGAAAAAGCCCCTGAAGCGGAAGAAGCACCGGTAACGGAAGAAGCTCCGGAAAAAGAAGAAACTCAGTCTCAGGAAGAAAAGCCTGCAGAAGAAAATAAAGACGACACTTACGAAGAAGAATCAGATTCAGAAGAAGAAGCTGAAGCCGCAAAAACAGCTCTCGAAGAAAAAAGAAAGGCACTTAATTTAGACAGCGAAACAGCTCTGGTAGAAGCAGTACTTTTCCTCGAAAGCGAACCGCAGAATACAGCAAGCCTTGCAAAAATAACACAGCTTTCCGAAGACGTAATTACAGAAGCACTTGCACGCTTAAGGGAGCGTTATTCAGACGCAGACAGCGGTATTGAAATTACAGAAATCATTGGCGGATGGATGCTCGTTCCAAAAAAGGAAAGCTTTGAATTCGTAAAGGAAAGATACGGTAAGAAAAACGAAGGCCGCTTAAGCAAAGCCGCAATCGAAACACTTTCAATCATTGCATACAGTCAGCCTGTTACAAGGGCAGAAATCGAAAGCATAAGGCACGTAAATGCAGACAACATGATGCGTGTTCTTCTGGACAGGCATTTCATAAAGGAAGTAGGCAAAAAAGACATTCCTGGAAAACCAATACTCTACGGTACTACAAAGGAATTCCTTGAGTTCTTCCACTTACAGAGCATTTCTGATTTACCACAGCTCGACGAAAAAGAAAGCGAGAGGTTCGAACTTGCAAGATAGTGAAAAAATCCGCCTGCAGCTTTATATGGCTAGGGCTGGAGTTGCAAGCCGACGTGCCAGTGAGCAGATAATTCTTGACGGGCGCGTAAAGGTAAACGGAACTACAGTTACTGAACTTGGTACAAAAGTTTCGCCGGAAGATAAAATTTCAGTTGATGACAAATTAATTTCACTCGAAGAAACAAAGCGCTACGTTCTGCTGAATAAGCCTGCAGGTTACGTATGTACAATGTCAGACGAAAAGGGAAGGCCTATTGCTTCTGATTTGCTCAAGTCTGAATTTACGGAGCGTCTTTACAATGTAGGCCGCCTCGACATGTTTTCTACAGGAGCAATCCTTTTTACAAACGACGGCGACTTTGCCGCAAAACTGTCACATCCTTCGGCTCAGCTTGAAAAGGAATATATTGTCGAAACAAGCACATCTATGCCGCGTTCCCTTGCAGAAGATTTCATGAAAGGCGTTCGTGTAGACAATGTTTTCTACAAGGCGCTCGACTGCAAGGAACTTAATTCCCACAAAATGCGCATAATCCTTATCGAAGGAAAAAACAGAGAAATAAGAAGAGTGTTTGAATCTTACGAAATAGGAATAAAAAGTTTGAAGCGAATCAGAATAGGCTGCGTAGGCTTAGGGGAGCTTAAAGACGGCGAACACCGTTCCCTTACACCTGAAGAAGTCAGTTCCTTAAAGAAATTATGCTCAAACTGAGAGGTAAAAAATGGTAACAGCAATCGACGGACCAGCAGGCTGCGGTAAAAGTACAGTAGCACACAAAATTGCAGAAGATTTAGGACTTGTTTTCCTGAACAGCGGCAGTTTTTACAGGGCAATTACATTAGGATTAATCGAAAACAACATCGATCATACTGATAAGGATGCAGTACTTGAATTTGCCCGGAAACAGAAGCTTGATTACGTAAATTCACACCTTATCCTTAACGGAAAAGACGTAGACAGCCAGCTTCATTCCGATAAAGTTGATGCAATCGTGTCACCGGTAAGCGGAATTGTTGAATTAAGGCACCTTATCAACGAAAGAATGCGTGAAATCGTAAAGGGAATGAACATAATCTGCGAAGGACGCGATATGACGACAGTCGTATTTCCTGAAGCAGAAGTAAAGATTTACCTTGACGCAAGCATAGACGTTCAGGCAAAAAGACGCTTTGATCAGGGAGTAAGCAACCTTTCCCTTGAAGAAATCAAGCAGGCCATCATTGAACGCGATAAATCAGACAAAAATAAAGCTGAAGGATCACTAAAAAAAGCTCCGGATGCACTGTATATCGATACATCTGACTTGACGATTCAGCAGGTTTGTGAGATAATTGAAACCAAAATTCACTCAAAAGGGTTTAGTATGGAACAGAAGGAAGTGGAAATGAATGAAGGTCAGGCAAATGACAGCATTCACACACAATTAGAAGCATCTATCAACAAAATGGAACCAGTAGAAAATGGCCGCAACGTAGAAGGTACTGTTGTTCAGGTTACAGAAGACACTGTGTTCGTAGACATCGGCTGCAAATCAGAAGGAAAGATTCCTGCAGTTGAATTCAAGAATAATCTGCCAAAAGTAGGCGACGTTATCACTGTTTTCCTTATCAATCAGTTTGGAAAATATGGTCCTGAGATTTCAAAACTCAAGGCTGACGAAAAGCGCCTCTGGAAAGAATTAAAGAATGCTTTCGAGCAGAAGATTCCTGTTGATGGAACAATCGAGTCCATTACTAAAGGCGGATACATGGTTGATCTTGGCGGCGGAATTAAAGCTTTCCTCCCGATCAGTCAGTCAGACAGTCAGAAAGTAGAAAAAGAAGAAAAACTTATTGGCGTAGACGGAAAATTCTATGTAGAACGTCTTTACAGTGGCAGCAAGGAAAATGTAGTAGTTAACCGCCGTAAGTATCTTGAAGAACAGATTGACACAAACCGTGACAAGTTCTTCAACGACATAAAGATTGGTGACTCAGTAAAAGGTACTGTAAAATCATTTACAAGCTTTGGTGCATTCATTGATTTGGGAGGCTTCGATGGTCTTCTTCACATCAACGACATGAGCTGGGGTCACGTAACTCGTCCAAAGGATTTCGTAAAGAAAGGTCAGGAAGTTGAACTTAAGGTTATCCGTCTTGATCAGGAAGGAAAGAGAATCAACCTTTCCCTCAAGCATTTCTCAGAAGATCCTTGGATGCACTTCGAAGAAAAATATCATGTTGGTGACAAAGTAAAGGGTCACGTAACAAAGCTTACAGACTTTGGCGCATTCATTGAACTTGAAGAAGGAATTGAAGGTCTTGCACATGTTTCAGAATTCAGCTGGACAAAGAAGATCAACAAACCTTCTGATATGGTTAAGGAAGGCGATGAAGTAGAAGCAATGATCCTTGGCTACGATATCCGTGCAGGTCGTGTTTCACTCGGCTTCAAGCAGGTTACAGAAAATCCATGGGAAACAATTGGTGAAAAGTATCCTGTTGACAAGCGCCTCACAGGTAAAGTTGTAAAGATTACAAACAGCGGTGCTTTCGTACAGCTTGAAGAAGGAATCGATGCATTCCTTGGAAGCGAAGACCTTTCATGGACAAAGAAAGTAAAGCATCCTGGCAGCGAAATCAAGGTTGATCAGGAACTTGAAGTAATCGTTACAGAATGTGATGTAGAAAATCACCGCATCCGTGTTGGTGTAAAGCAGCTTACAGACAATCCTTGGATTGCATTTGCTGAAGCACACAAACCTGGAACAACTCTTGAAGGTGAAATCTCTTCTATCACAGACTTTGGTGTATTCGTAAAGGCTCCGGAAGGAATTGAAGGTCTTGTAAACAAAGCTAACCTGAGTGATGACCGCGAAGTTCCATTCGAAGAAGCTGTTAAGAAATACAACACTGGCGATAAGCTTAATGTTTATGTAGTTTCTGTTGATACAGTAAAAGAAAAGGTTGCATTCTCTGTAAGGGAATACAAACGTCAGCAGGCAAGAGATGAAATCTCTCAGTACATGGCAACAAGCAACAATGATGATGACGGCGCTTACACAATCGGCGACAGCATCAAACTTCAGCAGGAAGACAAATAAAGTTTACCCCGATGAGTGAAATGAATTCTATCAATGTAGAAAAACTCAAGACACTCGTCGAAGTAAATGAACGTATAAATTCCAGTTATTCTGACGTAAATGCATTGCTGGTTTACATTCTTGAATCAGCAATGCGTCTTGTCAAATGTGAAAGTTCTTCACTTCTTTTAGCAAACAAATCAGACAATACATTACGCTTTGTTGTAGCTCTTGGACCAAAAGGTGCAGAGGCTATGAATATTGCCGTTGACAAAAACAGTATTGCCGGTTGGGTCGCAGAAAACAAAAAATCACTTATCATAAATGATGTAGAACACGATCCGCGTTTCTTTGCTACAGTTCAGCAGAAAACAGGTTATGTTACCAAGACAATGGTTGCAATTCCAATGCATGTAAAAAGTGAATGTATTGGCGTTATTGAACTGTTGAATAAAGCTGACGGACTTGGCTTTGACGAAGAAGACCTTCAGATACTTGAACTGCTTGCAAACCAGGCAGGCATTGCATATCAGAACGCAGACACTTACCGTGATGCACAGAATAAAATCTCTGTTCTTCAGGAAGCTGCAAAAAATACAGAATATCATACATTCGTAGTAAAGAGCCCTATAGTATTAGACCTTATCCATGTAATTGAAGAAGTTGCCAAGACAAATTCTTCTGTACTTATCATGGGTGAAAGTGGTGTAGGAAAGGAACTGTTCGCCGAGCAGCTTCATTTAAAGAGCAACCGTAACGGAAAACCCTTCATACGCGTTAACTGTGCTGCCCTTGCACCTGCATTGCTGGAGAGTGAATTGTTTGGTCACGTAAAGGGCGCTTTTACAAATGCCATTACAAGTCAGAAAGGACGCTTTGAAATGGCTGACGGCGGTACGTTATTCCTTGACGAAATTGGTGAACTTCCGCTTGATCTTCAGTCAAAACTGCTGCGTGTATTGCAGACAAAACAGTTTGAACGCGTTGGTTCAAGCCAGACAATTTCTGTTGACGTAAGGATTATTGCAGCAACAAACAGGGATCTTGAGCAGATGGTTAAGGAAGAAAAATTCCGCAGTGACTTGTATTACCGCCTGAATGTTCTTCCAATCAATGTTCCTCCGTTAAGACAGCGCAAGGAAGACATAGCTCCCCTTGCTCAGCATTTCCTTAAGAAATTCAGCAATGAAACAAAGAAGAATTTCGAAGGCTTTTCTGATGCCGCAATGGATGCAATGTATTCATACTACTGGCCGGGTAACATCCGCGAACTTGAAAACACAATCGAAAGGGCGTGCGTTCTTGGAAAACCGCCGTATGTTCAGCCAAGGGATTTAAGGATTTCTACAACAGAAGATACTGCAGAAAACAAAAACTCATTTGCAGAATCCCTTGCAGAAGAAACATCCGCTGGAGCAGACAGAACCTTAAAGACAGCCCTTACTGAATTCAAGAAAGCATATGTAACAAAAATACTTCAGCAGACAAACTGGAACCAGACTGAAACAGCAAAGATTCTTGACGTACAGCGAACTTATGTTTCACGTCTTTTAACAGAACTGGATATCCGCAATAAGCATTAATTTTGCTGAATATGCCCGTTATGTTTTGACAAAAATACCGAATTTTTATAATATATATTACCCTTTAATGAACTTTTTTAGGGTGTTTAAAATTAGGAGTAATTAAAATGGCAGACAATGTAGTTTCATTTGACAAGAGTGCTAAGAAAGAAAAAGTAAATACAAGCGAAAAGATTGATTCTTTTGTTTCAAAAAACCGTAAGCCAATCCTTATTACAGGCTTGATTGTTATTATTGCAGCTGCTGCAGTTTGTATTGCAGTTGTAATTACAGACAGCGTAAAGGTTAAGAATATTTCTGCAATCGATGCAATTGAATATTCTTTAATCAAAGATTCAGCAGATCTTGATGACAGTGCAGTTGCAACTCGTCTTAACGATGCACTTACAGCAGTAACTCCTTTCCTTACAAAAGGTGGTGTAGCTGGTGTTCGCGCAAACATGCTTGCAGCAGATGTAAGCTTCCAGAAGAAAGATTATGAAAACAGCCGCACATACTGGCTTGCTGCTGCTGAAAAAGGCAAAAAGGTTTATACAGAATCAATCTGCTGGTACAACGCTGCAGTTTGTTCAGAAGAACTTAATGACAACGCAAATGCAGTTGCTTACTACGAAAAGGCTTCAGAAGGCGAAGAATTCCTTCTTGTTACACACTGTCTCTTCAGCATTGGCCGTGTTAAAGAAGCAATGAATGATGCAGAAGGTGCAGCTGCTGCTTACCAGAAGCTCGTAGATAAATATCCGTCTGACCAGTGGACAAACCTTGCTCAGAGCCGCATTCTTGCACTTAAGGCAGAAGGTAAAGTAAGCGAATAATTTATTCTGTAACTAAAATAAGTTAAATAAGTTTTATTACATATGAAGAAAGCAGCATTCCTTTGGAGAAAATATTTTCAAAAAATATTCCTTACGGGAAGCTGCTTTTTTTTATTTGCATTAAGCGGATGCGGTCTTGAAACATATCCTTATCTCGAACAGCCGTATTCATATAAATCAGAAACAAGTTATTCAAGCTCGGACTATTCCCAGAACTATTTTGCCTTTCTGACTAGAAATTCAAGTGGAAATCTTGAAAACAATATGAAAGGAACCGAAGTTTATTACAAGATTTTCAACAGCCTTTCAAAAATGAGCAGTTTCCAGAGTACAATTTCTTCCCAAAGCTCAACGGGAAATGCTGCAAATACTTTAATAAATACGCAGAAATATAAGACATTAAAGCTTAATACAGGAAGCTACACCCCGCTGATAAAAACGACTTCGTCTGACCAGTATGTTTACATCCGTCTTACTGATAAAAATGACAGCGACTTTAAATCATCAATATGTGTATGTCCTGGTAACCAGCGTATTGATATGTACGATGAAAATTTTGCACTTAAATATAAAGACGAAATTGTATATCCGCGAAGAAATGTAGATGGAGTTCCGTCATTCAATTTTGGCGGAAATGATCCTGATATAGATAAATTGCCTGTTAAAGGCGATGAAGATGTAGAATATTATGACACTCCTTCAGAAGATGATGAAGGCAAGTGGTATGTAGACATGTATGCTGTTTCTGTCGGTGTTGATACAACTACATGGACTTCTTTCTACAGCGAAGTACTTCACCTTGGATGCGTTACAATTCTTGAAGGTGAAGATAATTAACCCCATTGCATAAAATCACGATTTATTGTATTTTATATCTGCATGGCACTTTAGCTCAGCTGGATAGAGCAACTGCCTTCTAAGCAGTAGGTCGGCAGTTCGAGCCCGCCAAGTGTCATAAGGCATCTTCTTTTTGAAGGTGCCTTTTTTTATTTTTTGTGGAAATTGTCAAAAAATCTTTCTATTTATGGGATAATTTGATATAATATATATCATTACTGAAATGTAAAGAAAGTAAAAGAAATGAAAAATAAAAGAATAAATGTATTTCGCCGTTCAATCGGTGCAAAACTGATTTTAATTATCAGTGTACTTGTACTTATCTCTCTTGGCACAATAACTTTCCTTGTAAGTTATTTTGTTGGTAACAGCGTACAGGTTACGACAGAAGAAAATAACCTTTCAACAACATTAAGGACAAAGACTTCCATCGAAACAGAATTTTCTTCTACACGTGCAAATGTTTCGCTTATGCTTAACATTCTTTCTGCAGCAGGATCTTCTGGTGCTCTTGCAAGACAGACATCTTCTTACTTCTTTGAACGTAACAGCAATGTTGCAGCTGTAATTATTCCGGGTAGCAAGGAACTTATCAACAACCGCTTTTTTGTTTCGCACGAAATAGAAGCTGCAGTCGTTGAAAAATTCATGACGGAACATCAGGATGAAATAAACCGTGCAGTAAACGGCGAAACATTTCTTCTGAATGCAACTCCTGTTTTTGAAATACCGGTACTTGTCTATATGTTTCCATGGGTTGATGACGGTAAGAATGAAGCAGCCGTAACTTTTTTTGGAAGCGATTCCCTTATTGAACTTTTTGGTAACAGCAACAATACACAGACATTCCTTATCAACAATGATTCAGACCTTCTCATTCATTCAGACTTTGATCTTGTTAAGGCTGGTGCAAATTATTCTTCACTGCCAATTGTTGCTTCAATGCGTAAGAACAATGACGAAAATAGACAGGTAGTTTTTTCAGATACAGACGGTAAGGAATACTTTGGTTCTTACTGCAAGCTTTCTTTTGCAGACGCTGCTGTAATTACAATAATTGAAAAGGAAGAAGCACTTAAAGCTGTAACAAGACAGACAAAACAGAATATATGGCTTACTCTTGCCGTTCTGTTTATTTCAGTGTTATTCATTTACCTCTACTCAAAATCAATCAGTTCTCCGCTGAAGAAACTGACTGCTGTTGCTAACCAGATTAAGCAGGGTGACTTTAATACAGAATTGTTTGATACACTTGATACAAAAAAATTAAAGAACCGCAAGGACGAAGTAGGTGTCCTTATTGAATCTACAAAAGATGAACGCGAAATCTTAAACACAGTCAGCCGCCTTACAAACAAGGGTGTAGCAAAAGCTGTTGTACGTAAGGAAATTGACTTTGAACCGCACTTAAAGGACATAACGATTTTCTTCAGTGACATCCGCGGTTTTACAGCTATATCTGACGGATTTAAAAACCGCTTCGGCGAAAAATCTGCTGGTGAAATAATCAACTTCCTTAACGACTACATGAGCCGCATGGTTAACTGCATTAACATAAGCGGCGGTAACGTAGATAAATTCGAAGGCGATGCAATTATGGCATGCTGGGGTGTATTGCGTGACAATGACCTTTCATTTGAACAGATGCCTGATTCCAATCCGGAAAAGAAACGTCTTCAGGAAGAACACCTTAAGCTCGTAAAACTGGATGCCGTAAGTGCAATCCGTGCACAGACTGCAATGCGTTATGCGCTTATGGAATACAACAAGGAAGCAGAAGCCTTTTCTAAGGCACATGAAAATGAACCAATGGCTAAATATAAGCCGCATATCAGAATCGGTTCCGGTTTGAACAGCGGCCGCGCAACAGTTGGCTTTATGGGTTCGTTCGATAAAATGGAATTTACTTCTATCGGAGATGCAGTAAACTTTGCCAGTCGTACAGAAGCTTCAAATAAGCCGTGCGGTACAGATATGCTTATTTCAGAAGATACATACAATCTTTTGAAAATGGACTATATCCGGTGCGAAGAAAATCATTATCAGCTTAAGCCTGAAAATGAAAAGAATGAAGTTCTTGTTGAAAAAATCCCTGTTGCTTTTGAAGTAAAGGGAAAGGGACGTCAGCATTTCTACGGTGTAGTAAACATGCCGCAGTTTGATGTTGAAGAATTCTTCAGGACAACAAATAAAGACTTTAAAGCTGATCCTGACTGTATTAAGTCAGTAGGACCTTCCGGCCCAAAAACATTAAAAGAAGTTCGTACTTTGTTAGGCATACCAACACCAGACTTTGAAGGGGTAAACTTAGATGCAGAAGAAAGCAAGATCACTGCTGTCTGAGATTTTATTTATCTCGGTCTGCCTGTTCTGTTCAGCATTCAGTGTTTATAATTTCTATAAGTCTTTTACTGAAACGCTTACCAAGAACGAAAAACCAATTGCTACTATCTCATTTAAGTATAAAACAGCCCAGAGAAAATTTATTGATAACCTGATATGGGACCACTTAAGACAGGATGCTCCTGTTTATGAAGGTGATACTATCAGAACAGCTGCACTTGCTGAAGCAACAATATATTTCAACGACGGAAATATAATGGATCTTCAGGAAAATACAATGGCACGCATTTCGTTAAAGGAAGAAGGTGCCGAAGCTGAATTCATAAAAGGTGAAATCTCTGTCCGCACATCAGAAACATCAGGCTTTAAAATCAAAAGCGGTAATAATGTAGTTCAGGTAGAAAAGCAGTCTGATTTTGAAGCAGGAAATACACAGTCGGGTAATTTCGAAGTAAGCGTAAAGAGCGGTACTGCAAAGCTTGAAAATGAAACTGGTGTTCTTGAACTTGAACAGGGAAAAACAGTTGAAATCAACCAGGAAGGCCAGACTGAATATAAGCGCCTTAGTGTAGTTTATCCTATCGAAAACATGAAGATTCTCAACTTCCTTCAGGAAAAAATACCGGTAACATTCAAATGGGAATCAGAAGCTGAAACAGTAAGGCTTGAAATTTCAGAAACAAGGAATTTCAAGAACATAGAATATACAGAAGAATTGACAGACGTAACCGAATCTGAAATTAGACTTTCCAGCGGTGTTCATTACTGGAGAATATCCGGTGTATCTGAAAAAGCTGAAACTGAAACAGTAAGCGGAAAACTGAATGTCCTTTATTCTCCTGCACCAAAGCTTATTTCTCCTGTTAAAGAATATTCTGTAAGCTACAGAAAAAAGACTCCATCGATACGCTTTTCGTGGAGCGAATCAGAAAGGGCAACATCATACGAATTTAAAATTGCAGATAATCCGCAGATGGAAAATCCTGTACTTACACAGAGATGTTCAACAACATCAAGCATTGTTTCTTCTCTGGAAGAAGGTACATGGTATTGGAACGTAACACCGTTTTATGTTATGAACGGAATTGGTCTTGCGCTTCCTTCTGAAACAAATTCATTTACAATCAACAGAACTGCTGAACTTAAAAATCCTGAACTGCAGTATCCTGAAAATGAATCATTTGTATGTACAAAGATTCCTGTGAAGGACAACACTTATTCATATAAGAAAATACTGTTCTCATGGAGACCTGACTCAGAAGCTGACAGATACGAATTTAAACTTTGGTCACAGAATTCACGGAACACAATGCTTGTACAGGAATCTGTAAGGAACAATTATTATTCTGTAGATACAAGAACAATAAATATTCCAAACGGACTTGCTTTCTGGCAGGTAACGATTTTTGACAGCGAAGGTAATTTCAAACAGTCAGAAGAATTCCAGTTCTATGCAATGGATTCGGAAGTTGAACAGAAGACAATATTCCCTCCGGACGGTTACAGGGTAATGAATTCTCGTGCACAGGACTTGCGCTATAACTGGAAGACAAACGTTCCTTACGAAACAACATTTGAAATTGCATCTGACAGGAACTTTAATAACATAATTTATTCAGAAACAACTACAAATACATCTGCAAACGGCCGCTCTTTGACAGAAGGGCTTTATTACTGGCGCATATCTTCAAAGATTGGAACGCTTACACTTACTACTACACCAAAGAGCCTTATAATTGAGCCTCCTCTTGCTAAGCCGCAATGCAATACACCAGCTGATAACGGAAGGGCAATAATCCGTCCGCAAACGCTTTTTGAAATGAAGTGGAACGTTATTCCGGAAGCAGACTATTATCAGATACAGATATTTGAATCAGCAAACCGTGACAATATAATTTACGAAAAGAACTTTATTGAACCGGGTAAGGGAAATACAGTTTCTGTAACAGTTGATTTTGAGCCTTACAAAGAAGGAATGTATTCATGGACAATTCAGGGCTTCAGGGAAGAAACTCCTTTAATTTCAAGAGCTTCTTCATTGATTGGAGAATACAGCTTCAGAATGAAAAAGCTTGTTCCAGTTAAGCTCTCAAAACCTGCAAACAGAAGTGTAATTGAAGGTATAGATGCATTTAAGGCTCCGGGACAATTTGTTTGGACAACAGTAGATAAGGCAAAAACAGGTGAATTGATTTTATACAAAGATTCAGTATCTGAAAACAACAGAATATTTACATACAAAAATCCAAGGACAACGGAAAAGATGCCTCGCCTTTACGAAGGTACATATTACTGGCGCGTAAAGGCAATTACAGAAGATGATCTTGATATCTCTTCAGAAGAAATAAATTCATTCAGAATAACTGCCATTCCTAAGCTGAAGGCTCCACGGATGATTGAACCTTCAGCCGGAAAAGTATTTGATACGCAGTACTTTATGTCAAACAGACAGATTTCTTTCAGGTGGGATACAGTTCCTGAAGCAGCAAAATATATCCTGATTATTGAAAACGAAAACGGTGAACAGATTGTTAACCAGGTATTTAATGCTGATCAGACGGAATATGTTCTTGATGATCTGTCAAAGCTTAAAGTTGGAAAAATGACATGGTCAGTTGAAGCTGTTTCTGAATTTGAAGGAATGGATTTCCAGCATGGTGAAATTACTTCTGAACAGTTTACAATCAGTCTTCCTGAATTAAAAAAGCCAAAGATGAAAGCAAAGAAGGGTAAGCGCTATGGAAATTAGAAAAAGAATTACCCTCTGTTTATTATTGCTATTCTCTTTGCCTCAGCTGTTCTGTCAGGAAGCAGATGAAGTTGTGACTAATGAACAGACAGACATATTGTCTGACGAAGAGCTTCATGAAGAAACTGATTACGAACTGCAGGAAACAGAAGAAGGTGAAATTGATTTTGTCCAGAAGTTTAACTGGGACGAAATGGATTATGTTTTAAAATATGTATTTACACTTGAACAGTGGGTTGTACCGGAGCCTGTTAAAGCAGATAAAAAAACAAAGGCTGAAGTAAAGGAAGAAACAGTTCCTGAAGAGCCTGTAAACATGGAACCTCACTGGGAACAGATAGAATTAATTGAAACTCAGGCAAACGAAGTAGATATTTCACTTAAGGCAGGAAAATACCGTTACCAGATAGCTGTATACAATCTTTTGGGAGCAGAAGAACTTGCAACTGAATGGGAAGAAGTAGAAATCATAAAGGCATATCAGCCGGTATTAAAGGACGTTTCTCCTGCAATTATTTATCTTGAAGAACCTCAGTCTGGTATTTTTACTCTTGAAGGAATTGAGCTTCGGGAAAATGCAAAAATATACTTCAAGGGTTCAAAGAGTTTATTCAGAATAAAGGCTGAAATAATTGAACTTGACGAAAAAAATAAAAAGATAAAAGTTAAGGTTAATCCGGATTTACTCAATACTCAGCAATATACAGTTGTAATAATCAACGAAGGCGGCCTTAAGTCTCAGTTTGAACCAGTTGTAGTAAAGTACAGAAAGCCTGTCGATTTTGATGTTTCTGCTGGTTACAGCTGTATGATTAATCTTTTGGATTCTACATTGAAGGATAGCTTTAATCAGAGAATATGGCCGGTTGGAGCAGATGCTAAAATATCATTGATTCCGTTCAAGAACAAATGGGGCTATCTTGGTATGGGAGTAAGCGGATCTTATACTCTTATGACTAAAAAGATTAATTCCTACAGGATAACAGGAAGCCTTATAAGCGCATATGCAATGGGTATATATCAGTTACCAATTCGAGTAGCTACGGAAAAGGAAAATACTACAAGGCATTTATTGACTCTTGAAGCTCATGGTGGTGCTGGTCTTACCATATTCAATAATTTCTATTTCAAGTTCCCGCATAATATAAAGACAAATCCATTGAACAGTGTAAACCTTAGCGCAATAGCTGGCGGTGCTGTTCAAGTTTATCTGACTAACCGTTTGTATACAGAAATAAATGTTGATGCAACGTGGACTTTCTGTAAAGACATGCAGATGATTAATGTAGTTCCGGCAATAAATATAGGATATCAACTGTAGTATGAAAAAGCTTATTTATTTATTCAGTTTAAGTTTTATTTTCCTCTTTAGTTCATGTTCATTTATTACTGACAATTTTAACAGACCGGTAAAGGATTATTTTAC